>RDZL01000066.1 GCA_004295165.1 Flavobacteriia bacterium | reverse complement strand
GTAAATACCTGCGGTAACCATGGTGGCCGCATGGATGAGTGCCGAAACAGGTGTGGGCCCCGCCATGGCATCTGGAAGCCATGTGAATAAAGGAATTTGCGCGCTTTTACCCGTAGCGGCAATAAACAAACTCAGCGTTATAAAGAAAAGCGCACCACCTTGTAAAGCAGGGTTGGCTTCAAGTGCTTTGCCAATTTGTAGGAATTCTAGCGTATTGAACTGGCCCAGTAACATAAAGAGCGCAAGCAATAAGCCGACGTCTCCGATGCGATTCATGATAAAAGCCTTGCGTCCGGCCAAACTGTTTGCCAATCCTTTCTCGGCGTCGTTGTAGTGAAAGCTGATCAATAGGTAAGAGCACATCCCAACGCCCTCCCAACCAAAGAAGAGTACAAAGTAGTTAGAGCCAAGCACCAAAAGGAGCATCGAAAAGATAAACAAATTCAGGTAAGTAAAGAACTTGTGGTAGCCTTCGTCGTGGCTCATGTAACCCATTGAAAAGAGGTGGATGAGCGAACCGATGCCCGTAATGATGAGGGTCATCCAAACAGATAAGGCGTCAATCTGAAAAGAAGCATTGATGCGCAATTGCTCAAAATCGATGATGTTGAAGAGTTTAACGATTTGCGTACCATGTAGTCCGGAGAAAAGTGTAGTTGCCAACATAAAAGCAGCGAAAACTACACCTGTAGCCAAACCACCGACCAAAGTTTTGGGCAGTTTTTTACCAAAAAGCCCGTTGATTGCAAAACCTAATAAAGGCAGCGCAATGATGAGAAGAAGCGTCAGGTCTTTAGCCATTGTTAATTTTTAAGTTTGTTGTACATATCGATATCGATGGACTTGAGGTTGCGGTAAGCCATGATAATGATCGAGAGGCCTACAGTAGCTTCTGCCGCGGCTACAACCATTGTGAAAAACACAAAGATTTGTGCGTCGCCGTTGTTGTAGTAGGTAGAAAACGTGACAAGCATGAGGTTCACGGCATTGAGCATCAGTTCAATACACATCAATAGCACAATCATATTTTTGCGCGTCATGGCTCCGATAGCGCCAATAGTAAAGAGCGCAAAGGAGACAAATAAATAAAAATCGAGAGAAGTCCCGATGCTAGAAGCTGCTTGCATATTATTCGATGATTTGATTTTCGCGCTTGGCCAATAAAATAGCACCAACCATTGCGGCGATAAAGAGAATAGAAGTGAGCTCAAAAGCCACAATGTACTTAGAAAACAACAGGTTTCCGAGTTCTTTGACCAAACCGATTTGGCTGTGGCTGTCGCGGTAAGACTGTCCGAGGATGAGCGTGTCTTTGAGCGCAGTAATGAGCACTAAAAAGAGTGAGCCTCCTGCAATGAATGCCGCAAGTTGTGAACCCATGGCCACCAGAGGTTCACAACTTGCGGCATTCATTGCAGGAGGCTCACTCTTTTTAGTGCTCATTACTGCGCTCAAA
>RDZL01000065.1 GCA_004295165.1 Flavobacteriia bacterium | reverse complement strand
TCCATCATGAAACAACTCCTACCCCTACTGTTGCTCACCCTAAGCCTTCTAAGCCTCAATTCTGCGCGCGCACAATTTGTTGTGAATGTCATTACCGTAGACTGCAGCAGCCCAACTGCTTGCGACGGCTACGCAATGATTGACTCATCCAATACCATGAATTTCACAGCAATTAGCTGGTATATGAACGGTACACTTATTCAAAATGGCGGCACTGTCATTAGCAACCTTTGCCCAGGATCTTATTCCGTCAATGCCATGGGCGGCGGAATGGTTCTTAGCTCTCCATTCACCATTGGCAGCAGCACACCTAATCCTTGTGCAAATTTCGGCGTCAACCTGACCGTCACACCAACAAGTACACAAAGTGCTTGTGATGGTGCAATTGCTGCGAGTGTATACGGCGGTTCTGCTCCTTATACCTACGCTTGGAATTTCGGTGGCAGCATGACCACCCAAAATGCTACCAACCTTTGTGTCGGCACGTATTCATTGAGCGTAACTGACGCTAATGGCTGTACCTGGAACGGTGCAGCAAATGTTATCTATGACAGCACTACTACCAACCCTTGTGCGGGTTTTTATCCTGTAGTTACAGTTACCGATTGCAGTGCACCAGGCGCTTGCGACGGTGCTGTAGACATCTCTTGCCCTACCTGTAATTCCTTTTTCGTTCAATGGAGCCAAGGTTCCAACACATATGGCATCAACAATTTGTGTGAAGGATTTTACGACGCGGTAGTGACAGACCTCGTCAATGGTTGCACATTTACTACTTCTCAATTTGTGGGTTACAATGGCGGTGGTAACATCGATAGCATCAATGTGGTTGGTACACTTGCTACAGGTGGCAACATCACGGGTACGCTCCCATCTAACTGGATCTACAACTGTGACATCGACTTGTCTATCTTAGACACCGCTTATATGGTTTCAGCAACTTTTGGTAACAACCCAGCCAACCAAGATAGCTTATATACCGTTTGGTACTTGGCAGATACAACCGGCGCCTTTACATACATCAACTGTGCGTTTTATGCACCATTTGCTGTAGGTACTTATAATTTAGTACTTCAGGTTTACTGTCCAATTAAATCTACCCCAATTTACTACAACATCATCACCCAATTTGATGTCACAACCGCGGGTATTGCTGCAAATAATCCAGTTGCACTTTCTCTTTCACCTAACCCAGTTCAAGATGTGCTTACGGTAAAAGGTCTGGAGAACAGCAACTATACTATTTTCAACCAGGCAGGGCAAGTACTCCAAGCTGGTGCTTTCAAAACACAGATCGATGTACGCAACCTAGCCAATGGCAGCTACTTCGTTCAACTCAACGGACAAATGCTACCGTTCATCAAAATGCATCAATAAGCGTTTAAAAACTAGAAACGCTCTCCAACGAAAAGGGCCCGCTGTGCGGGCCCTTTTTTAGTTTTGATATGCGTGTCACT
>RDZL01000232.1 GCA_004295165.1 Flavobacteriia bacterium | reverse complement strand
GTTAGCGCTTTAGCCAAAATTGAAGAAGGCCAAGAAGGCGCGCTCAGTTTTCTTTCTAACCCCAAATACGAGCCTTATATTTATACAACAGGCTCGAGTATTTGCATTGTCAACAATACTTTTACAGCTCAAAAAGCACTTCCTGCTGCGCTCACGCTCATCAAAGTTGCAGACGCTTACGCGTGTTTTGCACAATTGCTCGCGCTCTACGACAGCATGAATAAAAAAGAGGCCGTCATTGAACAACCTTGCTTTATTCACGACAGCGCGCAAATCGGAGCAAACGTATATATCGGAGCTTTCGCCTACATCGGTGCGAACGTCAAAATTGCCGACAACTGTCAAATTCATCCTCATGTCGTCCTTCAAGAAAACGTGACGGTTGGTGATCACACAACTATTTACCCATCGGTGAACGTTTATAAAGAATGTCATATCGGGGCGCGCTGCATCATTCATGCCGGGGCTGTTATTGGCTCAGACGGCTTTGGCTTTGCGCCAGATGAAAACGGCGTTTACAGCAAAATTCCACAAATCGGCAATGTTGTCATTGAAGACGACGTCGAAATCGGTTCCAATTGCAGCATAGACCGCGCCACTATGGGCTCTACCTACATTCGCAAAGGCGTCAAAATCGACAACCTGTGTCAGATTGCGCACAACGTAGATGTCGATCAGCATACCGCAATGGCTGCTCAGGTAGGCATAGCGGGTTCGGCTAAAATCGGTAAGCACGTCATGATCGGCGGCCAAACAGGAATTGCAGGGCACCTCACCGTCGCAGACCACACTAAAATTGTGGCGCAATCAGGCATACCTTCTACTGTTAAGAAAGCCGACACCCTTATGGGCACTCCGGCCATTCCAATCAACGACTACAAGCGCTCTCATATTGGCTTTCGCAAATTGCCAGGGCTCATTACCAAAATACAAGATCTAGAAAACAAACTCAAAGAGCTGCTCAAAAACAAAGAAGCATGACAGAACAACAACGCACCATTAAAGACTCCCTCGTATTTGAAGGAGTCGGTTTACATACCGGTGAAAAAGTACGCTTAGAAATTTGCCCTGCGCCAGCCAATCACGGCTATAAGTTTCAACGCACCGACCTCGAAAACCAACCCATCATCAAAGCCGACGTCGATTACGTGGTTGCTACAGACCGCGGCACCACCCTAGAACAAAACGGCGCACGCGTCTACACCACTGAACACGTGCTTGCAGCGCTTTACGGTTGCCAAGTAGACAACGCACTCATCAAGCTAGACGGCCCAGAAATTCCAATCATGGACGGCAGTGCTTTGCCTTTCGTGAAAGCAATTGAAGCCATAGGCTTCCAAGACCAAGATGCCGTTCGCGAATATTTCGAACTCAGCGAAAACATCCCGTGGGAAGGCCTCGACAAAGGCATTGAATTTCTAGCCATTCCGGACAAAGAATACCGCCTCACCGTCATGGTCGACTACAACTCACCCGTACTCGGCACCCAACACGCTAGCATGTACAATATCGGTGAATTCAACAAAGAAATCGCCCATTGCCGCACCTTCGTATTCCTTCGCGAGCTCGAATATCTTGCCAAGAATAACCTCATCAAAGGAGGCGACCTTGACAACGCTATTGTCCTCGTAGACCGCGCAGACATCAGTCAAGCAGAACTCGATGAGCTCGCAGAGCTTTTGGGTAAAGAGAAACTACAAGTGAGCCCAGACAGCATTGGTGTACTGAACTCCAGTAAGTTACAATGCGAAAACGAACCAGCTCGCCACAAACTACTCGATATCGTCGGCGACCTCGCGCTCGTTGGCAAACCCATCAAGGCACACATTTTAGCCGCAAGACCCGGCCACTCTGGGAATGTCCGTTTTGCCAAAGTTCTCAAAGAGCAAATCAAGAAACAACAACTTGCAGGTCGGGTGTTCGACCTCACAAAAGATCCGCTCTACACCACCCAAGACATCGAGCAAATGCTACCGCATCGCTATCCTTTCTTAATGGTGGACAAAATCATGGAAATCCATCCTTCTTCTATTATTGGCGTTAAGAACATCACCATGAACGAGCCCATCTTTACTGGGCACTTCCCTGGCAACCCAGTGTTCCCAGGCGTTTTGCAAATTGAAGCAATGGCGCAAGTTGGTGGAATTTATGCGCTTTCACAAGTTGAAGACCCTCATTTGTACTCCACGTATTTCATGAAAATCGACAACGTTCGCTTCAAGCAAAAGGTTGTTCCGGGCGATACCGTCGTGTTTGAACTCGTTCTCAACTCACCTATACGCCGAGGCCTCGTCGAAATGAGCGGCACAGCCTACGTGAACGGCAAAGTTGTTTCGGAAGCGAGCATGCTTGCACAAATCATCAAAGACAAAGCCGAATGATTTCCAACCTCGCCTCTGTCTCTTTAGATGCGCAAATTGGGCAAAATGTGCGCATTGACCCTTTTGCCGTGATTCACCCTGATGTCATCATTGGCAATGGCTGCCACATCCATTCCAACGCGGTGCTTTACCCCGGCACGCGCATTGGCGAAGACTGCGATGTATTCCCGGGCGCTAGCGTTGGCGTGATCCCACAAGACCTCAAGTTCGGAAACGAATACACAACAGTTGAAATCGGTAACCATACCAAAATCCGCGAGTGCGTCACCATTCACCGCGGCACCAACGACAAACTCAAAACAACAATTGGTGACAACTGCTTACTCATGACCTATGTGCATATCGCCCACGATTGCCGAATTGGCAACAACGTGATTCTCGCGAGCTACACCGGTCTTTCTGGCCATGTCACGATAGACGACTGGGCCATTTTAGAAGGCAAAGCAGCTGCTCAACAATTTACACACATCGGCAAGCACGCTTTTATTGGCGGCGCCTCCCTGATTCGCAAAGATGTTCCACCTTATGTGAAAGCAGCAAGAGAACCGCTATCTTTTGCAGGTGTCAACTCCGTAGGTCTCAGAAGACGCGGCTTCAGCGAAGAACAAGTCCGCGAAATCGAAGACATCTACCGCATCCTTTACGTACAAAACAGCAACGTGTCAAAAGGCATCAAAATCGTTGAAGATACCATGCCTGAAAGCCCACTACGAACAGAAATCATCGGATTTATACAAACAGCAGAAAACGGCGTAATTCGCGGCATGATATGATCTTACAACGCGCTCAAGAAATCGACCTTCAGATAGTAGACTACGCATTTGGAGGCCGAGGCATCGCAAGAATTCAAACAGACAAAGGCCCCTTTGTTATTTTTGTAGACAACGCCTTTCCGGGTCAGCACGTTCGGGCCAAAATCGAAACCAAGCGCAAGACTTTTGCAGAAGCTAAATTGCTAGAGGTACTCCAGCGTTCCGCTAGCGAAACCATCTCCAATTTTCAAGAAATTTCTGGAGGCCCGTATATTCATGTACCAGTGGCCATCCAAGAAACATATAAGCAAGAAAGTACCCTGACTACTTTTGCTAAACTCAGTGGGCTCAACGATGTCAAAGACAAATTTGATGCATTCATTTCATCGCCTCAGCACTACCACTACCGCAATAAAATGGAGTACAGCTTTTCATGCATTGAGCACGACCTCACGACCAATGAAGAGCTAGACGACGCTTTTGCTCTGGGCTTCAAACGCCGCGGAACCTGGTGGAAAGTCGAGAGCCTGAACAAAGCCAGCGGACTTTTTGATGAACAATGGGAAACCCAACTCAAAGAACTGCGCAGCTTTCTCCAAAAAACGGATCTTCCAGCTTGGCATCCACCTCAAAAAAAGGGCTTCTTTCGTCATATTGTAGTGCGCAAGTCCTTTCTCAACGACCAACTACTCATCAATTTAGTCACCTCAAACGAAGGAATAGAACACTTTGATGTGCAAGCTTTTGCCACTTTCTTGCAAGCACTGCATCCTGGCAGAATAGCCGGGCTTTGGCATACCATCAACGACAACGTCGCCGACCGTGCCAAAATTGAGAACGGTCATTCACAACTCATTTTTGGGCAAGCAGTTATTGAAGAAGAACTCGCTGGTTTGCGGTTTCAAATCAGCATGGAAAGTTTTTTTCAGACCAATCCATCTTGCGCAGAACTTCTCTACGACAAAGCCCTGGACTACCTATTCGAAGACGCTTTTGAACCCGGAGACATCGCTATGGACTTATTCTGTGGCACCGGTACTATTGGCCAGCTGATGGCTAAACGCAACCCTAATGTCCGCATTATTGGCGTAGACATCGTCGAAAAAGCAATAGAAGATGCCAAGCAAAATGCAGCCAAAAATGGCATCAACAGCGTGGAGTTTTTTGCAGCAGATGTAGGTAAATTCCTTAGAGAATACCCTGATTTTCAAGGCAAAATCAAGCGCATTATGCTCGATCCGCCGCGCGCTGGCATTGCACCCAAAACACTCCAAAAAGTAATTGCGCTCGATGCAGATAGCATCGTATACATTAGCTGTAACCCATCTACCCAAGCCCGAGACGCTGCTACACTAGCCGATGCGGGTTATGTGCTCGAAAAGTATGCGCTCGTCGATCAATTTCCGCACACCGGCCACATCGAGGCCATTGCCAAATTCAAAAAAGCATGAAAGTAGAAGTACTTGCCATTGGCGACGAATTACTCATCGGACAAACCATCAATACAAATGCCGCCTGGATCGGACAAGAAATGGCCAATAGAGGTTTTCGCGTACAGCGCAGCCTAACTATTGCCGACGAGCCTCAAGCCATTATCGCCGCTTTAGATGGCATCATGCCCAACACCAACTGCGTGATCATCACCGGTGGGCTCGGCCCCACCAAAGACGACCTCACCAAATATACTTTAGCCAGTTATTTTGACAGCCCGCTAGAAATACATGAAGCTACGCTAACTCAAATTGAAGGTTTCTTCGCCAGCCGCAACAAACCTATGCTAGAGGTCAATGTGCAACAAGCAGCTTTACCCACAAAAGCGACCATCCTCAAAAACCGCCTCGGCACCGCTGCAGGAATGTGGTTTGAGCACCATAAGGTCATTTTTATTTCTTTGCCAGGCGTGCCTTACGAAATGAAAACCATCATGACCGAAGAAGCTTTTCCTTTACTTGAAAAGCTTTTTGCAGGCGCAACACTCTACCACAAAACCATGCATACACAAGGTATTGGAGAGTCCTTTTTAGCCGATCAAATTACCGATTGGGAAGACCGCGTGAGAGCAGCCGGCTTAGGCTTGGCCTATCTTCCCGCTCCCGGTATGGTGAAGCTGCGCCTGAGTTCCTACACCGGCGACGAAAATGCCGCGCTCATCGATCGCTTTTTTTCGGAATTAGAAGAACGTATTCCGGCACATATTTTTGGCTACGGTGAAACCACCCTTGAAGCCGCTCTGGGCCAACAACTTTTAGCAAAAAACGCCACAGTAGGCACGGTAGAAAGTTGTACAGCAGGTTTACTTGCCCAACATATTGCACGCATATCTGGCGCCTCGGCCTATTACCAGGGAGCGCTGCTTACCTATTCAAACGCACTCAAAGTCAAGATTGCTCAAGTAGATCCGTCTATTTTAGAGCAACATGGTGCAGTGAGTGAAGTAGTTGCCTTAGAAATGGCAGCCAACGGACGCAGGCTTTTGGGTGTAGATTATTGTTTATCTACAACCGGAGTAGCTGGGCCAACTGGTGGCAGCGCTGAAAAACCTGTCGGTTTGGTCTGGATTGGTTTGAGTGGCCCGAACGGCACAATTGCTCGGCAATTTCAGTTTGGAGACAACCGCGAACGCAACTTGGAAATGACCACATTGAGCGCCATGAATTGGCTGCGTCACTACCTCAAGACCAACTAGGGCACATAAATTTTTGCAACTGTTCCTGCGCAACGGATGATGTAGAATCCGGACGAAAGCGCCGTTCCGTTGATTTGTGAAACGGTCGTTTGTAGCAGTAACTGACCAGATAACTGATAAATCTCCACCTCTTCTTGAGGGGAGGAACCTTCGATCAATACCAGGTTATGCTCATCAATAGAAATAAGAAGGCCTTGATTTTCTTTTTGCCCTTCTAGTCCGACTAAATTATATATCAATTCAACATCATCTATAAGTACCTCATCATTGGCACTACCGCCGCCAGGAATA
>RDZL01000139.1 GCA_004295165.1 Flavobacteriia bacterium | reverse complement strand
ACCTCCAACACTTTTTGAGGCGCTTCTTTACCGGTGATCATTTCGTACAATAGAAAAACAACATGGCCACCGTCGAGAGCCGGAATCGGTAGAATATTCATGAAGGCCAAAATAATGGACAACAAGGCGGTGGTGAGCCAGAAAGTATGCCAATCCCAGAGTGGTGGGAACATATTGCCAATAGAAGCAAAACCACCTATTTGCGTCGCGCCTTTTTTGGTAAAGACAAACTTGAATTGACTCACGTAGTCAGATAAGGTATTGTAACCGTAACCCATCCCGATGCTTACGCTCTGTGCAAAACCGTATTTTTTCTCAGAAATTGCTTTTTGGTCGATGTACTCTGAATTGGCCATGATGCCGATCGTTCCATTAGACTTCACTTTGACCTCAAGCGTCATCGTGTCTTTTGAATCACCATTTCTAGCCACCTTTATAGCCACCTTCTCTTTCTTATGGGCAAAAAGCTCCGCTTGAAACTCGTCATAATAGCGAATGACTTTTCCATTCACTTCATAAACGTGGTCTTTTGCTTTGAGCCCCGCACGCAGAGCAGGAGAATCTTTGCTCACCTCTGCAACTTTGAGAGAATTGGAGCGCAAGGTAAATGCAGGCAAGGCGCCCGCTTGAAATAATTTGCTATCGATATCAGCAGGAAGTGTGAGTTGCGCTATGGTGCCATCTTGGTGTTGAACAGTCAGCTTGTGCGCACCACGCAATAAAATTTCTTTATTGATATCATCTAAATTGAGGGGTTTCTTGCCTTCTATATCTAAAATGATGTCGCCAGAATAAATGCCGTATTTAGCCATATAAGGATGCACACCTAGGCCTTCTTTCAACTTGTTTTGATCAAGTGTCAACTGGCCCCAAGTAAAAACTACACCAATGTAAATAATGAAACCCAATACGAGATTGACAGTAACCCCGCCAATCATGATGATCAGGCGCTGCCAAGCTTTTTTGCTTCTGAATTCCCAAGGTTGTGGTTCATTTTTGAGTTGTTCGGTGTCCATTGATTCGTCGATCATGCCGGCTATTTTGACATAACCTCCGAGCGGCACCCAACCAATTCCCCACTCTGTAGTGTCTGGGTCTTCGGACCATTCACTTGGCGAAGACTTACTGAACCAAGATTTTTTCTTCACGCCATTTACTCGTTTCCAACGGAAAAAAGAAAAATAGGGATTGAAGAAAAGATAAAATTTCTCGACGCGGGTTTTGAATAATTTAGCCGGTATGAAATGACCAAATTCGTGAAGCGTCACGAGGATCGCTAGAGAAGTAATGAGCTGAGCTGCTTTGATGAGAATTTCCATTTTGTCTATTAAGAGTTACAAAGATACCTTAAGTTTATTAGTGGGCCTCTAGCCAGTTAGGTGCTGTTTTCATTTCGACCTCCATTGGTACTTCCATGGCCACGGCATCCTCCATCGCTTTTTTGACCAGTTGCTGCATTTGTTCGATTTCGTTCTTATGGACATCAAACACAAGTTCATCGTGTACTTGCAAAATCATTTTTGATTGCAAGTTTTCCTTGCTCATTGCTTTGTGCACGGCAACCATAGCTAGCTTGATGATATCTGCAGCCGAACCTTGTATGGGTGCGTTAATGGCATTGCGCTCAGCAAAACCGCGCACAACTGCGTTGGCAGAATGAATGTCTGGCAAATAACGGCGGCGCTTCAAGATGGTTTCTACATAGCCTAATTCTCTTGCTTGCGCGATGACTTTATCCATGTATGTTTTAATGGTGCCGTATTGTTCAAAATAAGCGTCAATAATGCCTTTGGCCTCGGTGCGAGAAATTTGTAGATTTTGGGCCAAGCCAAAAGCAGATTGGCCATAAATAATGCCGAAATTGACCGCTTTGGCTGCGCTGCGCTGTTCTCTCGTCACCTCGGTTAAAGGCGTATGAAAAACCTGAGCAGCAGTGGCTGCGTGAATATCGTGGCCGCTTTTGAAGGCGCTGATCATGTTCGGATCGCCGGAAAGCGCGGCAATAATGCGCAATTCTATTTGCGAGTAGTCTACCGCCATGAGTTGAAAATCAGCAGATCGCGGTACAAAAGCCCTGCGAATTTCTCTTCCTTTAGCAGAACGCACAGGAATATTCTGCAAGTTGGGGTTGTTTGAACTCAAGCGACCAGTTGCTGTAACGGTTTGCATGAAATTCGTGTGGATGCGACCATCAATAGGATCGCAAAGTGTAGGAAGCGGATCTACGTAGGTGCTCTTGAGCTTACGCAATTGGCGGTATTCTAAAATATGACCAATAATTGGGTGGTCGTTTTCATGCTTTTGAAGGACGTCTTCTGATGTGGCGTACTGACCAGTTTTGGTTTTTTTGGCCTTACTAGAAATTTGCAGTTTTTCAAAAAGGATTTCGCCGAGTTGTTTGGGTGAGTCAATGTTAAAGGGCTCACCTGCGAGGTCTTTGATCAGTTCGTCGAGCTCAATAAGGCGTTCGTCGAGCTCTTTTGAAAAAGCATGAAGTGCTGCTGTATCGATGGCTATTCCTTCTTGTTCGATGTCTTTGAGGACCGTTACAAGCGGCATTTCTACATCGTAAAACAAATGGTGCAAGTGTGGTTTTTCAATTTCAGGCTCGAGTAATTTCTTGAGCTGAAAAGTAATATCGGCATCTTCGCAAGCATAGTCTTTGATTTGTGCTGGACTCAGATCTGCCATGTTGCCTTGGTTCTTACCTTTTTTGCCGAGCAGTGCCTCTATTGAAATAGGCTGGTAATTGAGGTAATAAGTAGCCAGAAAATCCATGCCTTGCTTAGACTCTGGATTGATGAGGTATTGAGCAATCATGGTGTCAAAGAGCGGACCCTTGAGTGCTATACCGTAACGGTGCAAAACCTTCAAGTCATATTTGAGGTTGTGTGCTATCTTTTCAATGGAGATGTCTTCAAAAACAAGCGCAAATTCATGAAGGATTGCTTTTGCACCTTCAAAATCGTTGGGGACCGCCACATAAAATGCTTCTCGGGCTTTGTAAGAGAAAGAGAAGCCAACTAAATCAGCATGCAGCGCATCTATTGAGGTGGTTTCAGTATCAAAGCAAACCTCGCTTTGTACCAATAGTAAATCGAGTAATTCTTTTCGTTCCTCAGCGGAAGTGATCAGGTGATAACTCGGCTTTTCTGTGGCAATGGTTTTATAATTGGCCGTTGGCGCTGCTTCTTGTGGTTCGAGCATGCTTTGCATGCCAAATAAATCGAGCTGAGCTTCCTCTTTTGTCGAAACCGCTTGCGTGACCACAATTTCTTCGCCAATGACTCGCTTGGCGAGCGTTCTAAATTCTAACTCCGTAAAAATCTCTTTGATGGCCTCGGTATTTACCGGACAAATTTCTAGCTCTTTTTCATTGAACTCGACAGGTACGTCGCAGATAATTGTGGCCAAAGATTTAGACATAAGGCCTTGCTGCTGAAAATTCTCAACGTTTTCTTTTTGCTTGCCTTTGAGCTCGTGCACATGGGCAAACAAACCTTCCATGGAACCATATTTGGCCACCAATACTTTTGCGGTTTTCTCGCCAATGCCTGGAATGCCTGGAATGTTGTCTGAAGCATCGCCCCACAAACCTAAGATGTCAATTACCTGTGATGGATTGCTGATTTCAAACTTTTCGCACACTTCTTTTACGCCCATGATTTCTGGCGGGTTACCGCCTCTTCCGGGCTTGTACATGAAAGTTTGAGGGCTGACGAGTTGCGCGTAATCTTTATCGGGGGTCATCATGTAGGTGATGAAGCCTCTTGGCTCTGCCAATTTAGCAACTGTTCCAATGACGTCATCGGCTTCAAAACCCGCAACTTCTAAAATGGGAATATTAAATGCTTGAACGATTTGCTTAATTGGCTGAATCATCGAACGGATGTCTTCGGGCATTTGTTCGCGCTGCGCTTTGTATTCAACGTATTCCTCTTGGCGCTGTGTAGAGCCACCAGGAGGGTCAAAAACAACAGCAATATGCGTAGGTTGCTCTGTTTTGAGGATGTCTATCAATACGTTGGTAAAACCAAATGCAGCTGATGTGTTTTCGCCTTTTGAATTGACGCGAGGATTTTTGGCAAAGGCAAAATATGCTCTATAAATGAGCGCATAAGCATCGAGTAAAAACAGTTTTTTGGGTGCGGCGGGTGTGAGCATCAGAAAGAAGGGAAGTAAGGTATAAATAGCGCCGGCTCTATTTGTGTTTCTTCAGAGACCGGGAGTGTTTTGTACAAAAAGAAGACGCCAACCGAGGGATAGCCGCTGATTTTGACTTGCACTTTGGCTTTTTTAGTGGCTTTGTAGGCCGTAGTCATGAAACCCGGCTCAGGAATAATACGCATAGGCACTTTGAGAGTAGATTCGCGGTGCGCCTTCAGTTTAACAGGCTCGTCTATGTACAAATTACCAACTTTTTGCTGATCGATAAAAAGCTCAAAACTACCGGGCTTCATTTTGACAGGCACCCACAAATTGTTTTGGACATGAAATCCAGCTTTGCACTTGATCAGTTGGCCGGTAAATTGTTCCATTTCGGTGCCGTCAAAACTCATCATTTCAATAGGCTCATCCCAACTTTTACAAGAAACCAAGGTGCATAATAAAGCAAAAATAAAGAGCTGTTTCATGCTTAGATTTGACTGAAATTTTTGAAAAAATACGGGATGGTCTCGATTCCTTTATAGAAATTGAACAAACCATAATGCTCGTTGGGGCTGTGAATGGCGTCGCTATCCAAACCAAAGCCCATTAAGATGGTCTTTAATCCCAATTCTTGTTCAAACATGGCAATGATAGGAATACTGCCACCGCTGCGCACCGGAATTGGTTTTTTACCAAATGTTTTTTCATAGGCTTGGCTCGCTGCGGCATAGGCTGCAGAGTCTGTTGGCGTCACAACTGGCTGGCCACCATGGTGAGGCGTTACTTTGACGCGCACACTGGCTGGAGCTATTTTTTCAAAATGCGTTTGAAACAATGCCGTGATTTCTTCTGGATCTTGGTCCGGGACCAAGCGCATTGATATTTTAGCAAAAGCTTTTGAGGCAATAACGGTTTTGGCGCCTTCGCCAATATAGCCACCCCAAATGCCGTTCACATCTAGCGTAGGACGAATAGAGCCGCGCTCCATGGTGCTGTAGCCTGCTTCACCGTGTGTGGCGGCGATGTCGAGTGCAGCGCAATAAGCTTGTTCAGAAAATGGTGCTTTGGCCATTTCTGCGCGGTCTTCTTCTGAAAGGTCTACTACTTTGTCGTAAAAACCGGGTACGGTGATGCGCATGTTTTGGTCGTGTAAACTTGCGATCATTTGCGTGAGGGTATTGATTGGGTTAGCTACACAACCCCCATAAAGGCCTGAATGTAAATCCCTATTCGGGCCCGTTACTTCTACTTCAACATAACTCAAACCGCGCAGACCAGTTGTAATGGATGGTGTGTCGTTGGAGAGCATGCCGGTATCGGATACTAAAATAATATCCGCCTTGAGTTTGGCTTTGTTTTCGCTGACAAAAATAGCGAGATTAGGACTGCCCACTTCTTCTTCGCCTTCTATCATGAGTTTGACGTTACACGGCAATTCTTGGGCCTGTAACATGGCCTCAACTGCCTTGACATGCATGAAGAACTGACCTTTGTCGTCGCAAGCGCCGCGGGCAAAAATGGCGCCTTTGGGATGTATCGGTGTGGTTTTGATCACGGGCTCAAAAGCTGGGCTATGCCAAAGTTCAAGTGGATCTGCCGGCTGTACGTCGTAGTGTCCATAAACCAAAATGGTTGGCAACTTCGGATCAATTATTTTTTCGGCATAAACAATAGGGTGTCCGGCCGTGCGAATGACCTCTACTGCATCGAGCCCTATTTGCTGGAGATGTGTGGCCAAATGAGCGGCGCAAGCTGCTACGTCTCCTTGGTAATTTGGGTCTGCAGACACTGAGGGGATTCTTAAAAGTGCAAATAATTCGTCGACAAATTTTTGCTTATTGCTTTGAATAAATTGTTGTGTTTTTTCCATAAATCTTCTATGCTTCAAAGTTGCGAAAAATCGCGGTGTTTTGTTGCGTCGTAGTTTATATTAATTTTGTTATGCAACTTTTTTGTCAACATTGACGTCTAACCGACAACTTGCGCTTATGAAACACTTACTACACCTCGTATTTTTATTTTCAATCGGGTCTTTACTCGCGCAGCCTATTGCTGTTTCCACCACCCAAACACCCCAACAATTAGTAGACAACGTATTGCTTGGTTTTGGTGTAACGGCCTTTAATGTCACGATCAATGGCAACCCGGCTTTGGCCAATACAGCACAATCAAATGTAGGGTACTTTACAAATACCAACCCCACTTTTCCAATTAATAATGGCCTAGTATTAACTACTGGTAATGCAAGTGCTGCTGTTGGACCAAATAACAGCACCTCATTTACACTTAATAATCCACAAACATCTGTAGTTTCATCTGATCCGCACCTCAATGATATTGCGGCTGGTAACGTTACAAATGGTGTGGTATTAGAATTCGATTTTATTCCATCCGGAGACACACTCGTCTTCAATTATATGTTCGGCTCTGATGAATATCCTGAGTTTTCTCCATCAAGCTTCAATGACGCATTTGGCTTGTTCTTATGGGGCCCTGGTATTTCGGGCCCATATGCACTTGCGGGATACGCAAATGGAGGGGCCAATATTGCCACAATTCCAGGCGGAACACCTGTTACCATCAACAACGTAGGTGATGTATCCAACACCCAATATTACGTATTCAACGAAGCAAGCTCCACACTCACCTATGGCGATGCCATTCAATACGACGGCACAACCGTTTTACTGACTGCAGCCGCAAGTGTGCAGTGCAACCAATTATACCACATCAAATTAGCGATTTCTAACGTGGGTGACCAATCATATGACTCCGGTGTTTTCTTAGAAGCGGGTTCATTTAGTTCTGCTGCAGTAGATGTTGCCGTTGCTACTGTATCGGGCGACACCACTATTGTAGAAGGCTGTACTTATGCAGATTTTATCTTCACACGCCCTCCAGGACAGGTAAACGACACCCTCATCATCAATTACACTATTGGTGGTGTAGCACAACAAGGCATTGATTACAACACCCTGCCGAATCCTATCACTTTCTTACCTGGTGAAGACACCGTAATCATTAACCTCACACCTACCCAAGATGGTATCAATGAAGGTTTTGAATCTGTTGTGATTACTGTTCAATTGATCAACCCTTGCGGAGACACCATTACCTCCACCGGAACCATTTATATTGGTGAGGGGCCTATTATCAATATTGCCGGCAACAACCCAACTGTTTACTGCGCTACCGATAGTGTTTGGCTCGCTGCGAGCGCCTCGGGTGGTTATGCACCTTATAATTATTCATGGGTCAATTTAGCCGGAGCCAACCTAGGCACCAACGACTCCATCTCCGTAGGCATTAGCCAGAATGGCACCATGTACTATTTAGTGACCGCCACAGACAACTGTAACTTCACGCAAACCGATACCGTCACCGTTACAATGAACCAGACGTTGGCAATTGATACTATTTATGTTGGGCCTTCGACCTGTGTGCCATCTGGTTTCGTTTCTGTACAGGCATCTGGTACGCAAGGTGTGCCACAATACAACTGGACCGGCCCTGGGCCAAATGGCTTTATCGATGCATCTGTTTGGCAAAATATCCCTTCCGGATGGTATTATATCACCATTGAAGACAACGTTTGTACGGTGAGTGACAGCGCATTTGTAGATGTACTTGACCCTCCAGTAGCCGAATTCAGCGCAAGCGTAACGGAAGGCTGTGCGCCTCTCAGCGTCACGTTTACCAACACCAGTCAGAACGCTAGTGCATACAGCTGGAACTTTGGCGACGGACAAACCGGTAACAGCAACGACCTCAGTGCGCAAAGCCACGTATTCGATGTGCCTTTTGGAACGTATACTGTTACCTTAACTGCCAATCAAGGTCCACAATGTTCCGATGTTGCGTCCATTGTCATCACTGTAAATGTATGTGGTTGTACCGATCCGCTTGGCACCAACTATAACCCGCTCGCCAATGTAAACGATGGTTCTTGTGTCTACCCAACTGGCTGTACCGATCCGCTCGCGCTCAATTACGATCCAAACGCACTCATCGAAGACGGCAGCTGTGAATACGCCCGCCCAGAGGTCATTGCGCCAAACGTATTCAGTCCGAACGCAGACAACAACAACGAAACTTTCTACCTAGACACCAAAAATGTCATTTCCTTGCAGCTCATTATCATGAACCGTTGGGGCAATGTCTTAATGGATGTTACTTCAGTTGACCTCATCAACAACAAACCCGCTTGGGATGGAAAAATCAACGGAGAACCAGCAAGTGAAGGTGTATACTTTTACAAGTATGTCGGTTCCGGACTCAACAATCAGGAAGTAAGCGGTCACGGCTTCTTGCATTTGGTTGACAAAAAATAATGAAAAGGGGGCTTAGGTCCCCTTTTTTATGCTGCAACATCTGTACATTTGTTGCTATCGATGAAGCAAAATAAAATCATCTGGCTTGTTTTCGTTCTAGCGCTTGGTGGGCTGATCCTCTATTTTGCTACACAAAAAAATGTCGGTGCTAAAGGTGGCAAAGCATACGGTGGCACACTCAGCATCAGCTCAAAAAACAAAGCGCTTAGTCTTTATCCGCTCGCTAATAATACCCTAGAAGCACAACGCCTTCAACAACTCATTTTTGAACCGATACTCAAGCCGGCGCAAAATGAACGGGGATGGCGCTATTGCTTGGCTTCTAAAGTCCGCCTAAACGCCAAAAGAAATCAGGTCATTATTCGCTTAAAGAAAAACATCCATTTCACAGATAATCCTTGCTTTCGTTTTCACTCTTCAGAACTCACTGCAGAAGACGTTGCATTTAGCCTCAGCTTGGCGTGCTCACAACAAGACAACATTCAGCAAGAACTGATTTTACCTAGGCTTATCGTTGGAGGAACAAAATTTTTTGACAAACACCAAGACCCAACAAAAGCAAGTGTAAAAGGCATACGTGTTCTGGATAAACACACCTTGAAAATAGAATTAACAGGTGCCTACAATCATTTTTTAAGTCTTTTGACTAGCCCAAGCCTGAGTATTCTTAGCAAACAAGCGGCTAAATTTTATGGGCGCTTATTACATAAAAATCCTGTCGGAACAGGCCCTTTTCTCTTGCAAAACAAATTAAAAAACACCTACATATTTGAACGCAACCCTTCTTATTGGCGACACGACAAATATGGCAACCAACTCCCCTATCTCGACCGTGTTGAGTTGAGTTGTGGTACGTCCGGACAACTTGCACAAAAACTATTTTTAAAAAACAAACTCGATCTTCTTTTCGACCTCCCATTAGACGACCTCAGAGAAGCTTTTGGCACACTCAACGATGCCAAGCAGGGTAAAAATCCGCTGCATGAAGTTTACATCAAAAATGCAGCAAAGGTGCACTTCATTCATTTCAATAGTTGTAAAAGTCCTTTTGACCAGCTTGCAATTCGCCAGGCATTTGCACTTGTCATCGATACAAAAACAATTTGCAATGACATCTTGAAAGGCGAAGGACAAGAACTAAATGGGCAATTCATTCCAACCCAAAAACAGTATGAAAACAACTTGCTTTTTTCAGACAATAGAACCCTTACACAAAAAATAGCACAAGCCAAATTATTACTTGCCCAAGCTGGCTATGATGCCCAACATCCCTTGCCTTCTATTCATTTTTATGTGGGGGCAGCAAAAAATACGTTGGCCTACAAATGGGCCGCGGCAGCAGCACAGCAGCTCCAAAAAGCACTGCCTGTTCGCATTATATTAAAAGAAACAAAAAAGACCCAGCAACACGCAGGTAAAAATATTGGTGAAATGTGGCGCAGTGGCTGGGTTGGCGACTACCCTGGCGCTGAGTCTTACCTCAGGCTTTTTTACAGCGCAGCGCAAAATCCGCTTGTGTTTGATCACATCGGGGTCGATGCTTACTATTTAGCATCCATACAGGCTCAATCAAACGAAAAACGCTTGCGCGCGCAAATGCTTTGTGAAAAAGCGATCATAGACCAACAGGCCCTTATTCCGATTTACACAGAAGATTTTATAGTCCTCAATCAGTTGCGCGTGAGGGGCTTTCAATTGGAGGCGTCTGGAATGCTGGACTTTTCTGCGCTGTTTATCAAAGAATTGAAATAATGCAAGATCAACTTAGGCTTTCTTCTACCCAAGCCTTACCCCAATTTTCTTGTTCGTCTGCGGTCCATAAAGTGGGGTAAAAAATACGCTTTTGAAAACGTGGTGGCAGGTACTTTTGCCAATTTGTTCCGCCGGTGGCAGCTACATCTTTGTCTTGTCTGGCCAAATAACGTACGGCTGATTTGTAATGCGCCAAAGGCCAATTGATATTGACATTGATGTCGTTTTGACGCAAGGCTTGCTGCACATTTTCATCGGCTTGGTCTGCTTCGCTTAGGCGCAAATAAACTTGCCAAAGATTTTTATCCCTGCAATTGTTGGCCAATGCGATAAATTGGTCGCGGTACTTTTCTTCAAATTGGATCAGGGTGAGTGTTTTTTTGCCGGTAGCTACTTCTGTGGCGCCCGCCTTCCAATAGATATGTTCAAACAAGCGGGTAAGATCTGTTTCATCTCTAAGTTGCTCGCGCTGGTCTTTTGCCACTAGATTGATGAAATCGGTACTGAAGATTTCGATTTCGCGGTATTGCGCAGACTGAAACCCTGATGCGGGTAGTAAACTCATGCGGAACTTCAAGAATTCTTCGCGGTCCATGCCGTTGATCATGATTTCAAAACTCTTGACTAAAGCATCAAAATAACGGTTGATGCGCGTTACACGATCAATAAAATGTGCTTTGGTTGGTGTTTGGATGTTGCCCAAAGCCTCAAACTCGCGCAGCGCCAGCTTGAAGTACAATTCAGTGATTTGATGGTACATGATAAAAACCACCTCATCTGGAAAAGATGTTTTGGGTTTTTGCAAGCTCAAGAGCGTGTCTAATTGTATGTAATCCCAATAGGTAGTGACATCGGCGTAAAGCAAGCCTTCTAAATAGGCATTGAAATCTTCGCCGAGCGCTGCGTATTTTTCATTTAATAGACTGAGTTTCTCTTTGAGTTCGGGTGTGATTTCCATCTTTTGTTGCTTGATTTGACACTTCGAAATTAAACAAAATTTAAGTGCTTAAAGAATTTTTACATTTGTGTTCTCAATGCAAGACCTATGATCAATTACAACCCAAAAAATTGGCTGTCCTTTATTTTCTCTTTTCACAAAAGCGACACCGCACGCATGATGTGGAAGGAATTGATTTACATCAGCTTATTGTCCATACTGATCACCTACACCGAAATTACCTTTTTTCCGAAGGCCTTTTATCTTAAAAATTTAACGACCGTCTATTCACTACTCGGTTTTGTGATTTCGCTTTTACTCGTATTCCGAACCAACACAGCTTATGACCGCTGGTGGGAGGGCCGCAAAGCGTGGGGAGCAATGGTCAATGACAGCAGAAGTCTGAGTGCCAAATTGAGTGCACTACAACTCAGCCAAGCAGAAAAAGCCACTTTGAGCAATTTGATCAGCTTATATGTCTTTAGCGTCAAAAATCATTTGAGGTCAAAGCGCGTTGAGCAAGATAACGCTTGTCATGACAAACTCTCAGGCCTCGACTTAAGTGGGCACCAGCCGCTGCGGATTCAACAAGTACTCCGATCTGAAATCGAGCAATTATACACCAACAAAACCATGAGTGCTGAATGTTGGTTGGCTGTTCAACGAGACCTCGATTCGCTAGTGGCTTCGCTTGGCGTTTGTGAGCGCATCAAAAACACACCCATTCCTTTTTCTTATAGCTTGTTTATCAAGAAGTTCATCTTTATTTATGTCCTGACCATGCCTTTGGCTTTCGTACCATTGTTCGGGTATCTGTCGGCATTTATTTCAACTTTTGTTTTTTATGCGCTGGTCAGTATGGAGCTACTCGCTGAAGAAATTGAAGATCCTTTTGGGGGAGACGCAAACGACTTGCCAACTGACCAAATTTGCCTGACCATTCAAGGCAATTGTACACAAATCTTTGGGGCATAAAAAAAGCGCCGTGTGGCGCTTTCGGAAAAAATGGTGGTTTCTTTATTTAGACTCTTCGTCAAAAATGCGTTTTGGACGCAATTGTTCGAACAAACCTAGCGTAAGCCAATAAGGAAGGATAAATCCTAATAAAAAGAATAACATCCAAAAGGCCATCCCGCCAATTAAAAGAAACATTACAATACCGAAAGTGCTCATCTTCTATTATTTTTGCAGTTGAAAACTTGTCCAAAATTACACAAATTAATTCATAAACACCAAAAAATGGAATTTCGCATCGAAAAAGACACTATGGGTGAGGTCAAAGTACCCGCTCACCGCTATTGGGGCGCTCAAACAGAACGTTCGCGCAACAACTTTAAAATTGGCCCAGAGGGCTCGATGCCAATTGAAGTGATCCACGCTTTTGCTTACCTCAAAAAGGCAGCTGCACATGCCAACCACCAACTTGGTGTTTTGCCACAAGAAAAAAGAGACCTCATCTCTAAAGTATGTGACGAGATCCTGACCGGCCAACACGACGACGAATTTCCATTAGTCATTTGGCAAACAGGTTCGGGAACACAGTCTAACATGAACTGTAACGAAGTTATTGCCAACCGCGGCCATGTCGTCAATGGTGGTCAGTTGCTCGACGAGCAAAAAGTATTGAACCCAAATGACGACGTCAACAAATCGCAATCTTCCAACGATACCTACCCTACTGCTATGCACATTGCAGCCTATAAAATGGCTGTCGAAGTTACTTTGCCTGGCTTACAACATTTGCGCACTGTGCTTCAACAAAAAGTAGTTGAATTCAAAGACATCGTGAAAACTGGGCGCACCCACTTTATGGATGCCACACCACTTACATTGGGTCAAGAATTCAGTGGTTATGTTGCACAGCTTGATTACTCCATGCGCGCTATCAACAACGCGTTAGTTGCCGTTTCAGAACTCGCATTGGGCGGAACCGCAGTTGGTACGGGCCTCAACACGCCAAAAGGATACGATGTTTTGGTGGCGCAAAAAATTGCCGACTTCACCGGTTTGCCGTTTATCACTGCAGCCAATAAATTCGAGGCTCTAGCTGCCCATGACGCCATGGTGGAACTTTCAGGAGCGCTCAAGCGCAGTGCAGTTTCACTCATGAAAATTGCAAATGACATCCGCATGTTGTCTTCTGGGCCGCGTTGTGGTATCGGAGAAATCATCATTCCTGACAACGAACCGGGTTCTTCAATTATGCCAGGAAAAGTCAACCCCACCCAACCCGAAGCCTTAACGATGGTTTTTGCACAAGTGATGGGCAATGACGTTACTGTCAGCATTGCTGGGTCAAATGGTCATTTCGAACTCAATGTGTTTAAGCCAGTTATTGCGGCCAACGTATTGCAATCTGCTCGCCTCATTGGCGATGCTTGTGTTTCGTTTGCCGATAATTGCGCTGTGGGCATCCAAGCCAATTTGCCTGTCGTCAAACAACACTTAGACAACTCCCTTATGCTCGTGACGGCGCTCAATACAAAAATCGGTTATTACAAAGCTGCAGAAATTGCCAAATACGCGCACAAAAACGGCACCACGCTCAAGGAAGCAGCTGTTGGCTTAGGACATGTAAGCGCTGAAGAATACGATCAAATCGTAGACCCATCTAAAATGATTGGTTCTTTGGACTAATTCAGCTGGTGTCCAGAGCAAATTAGCAATGGTCCGAAACATATTATTGTTTAATTTTGTACATAAAAAATTTCAATGTCAAAAATTAAAGTAGCCAATCCAGTCGTAGAGCTCGACGGAGATGAAATGACCCGTATCATCTGGAAATTCATCAAGGACAAACTCATTTTACCTTACCTCGATCTAGATATCAAATACTACGATCTCGGTATAGAAAAACGCGATGAAACCAACGACCAAATTACCATAGATGCTGCTGAAGCCATCAAAAAATATCAAGTCGGTATCAAATGTGCCACCATTACCCCTGATGAAGCCCGCGTCGAAGAATTCCATTTGAAATCCATGTGGAAGTCTCCAAACGGAACCATCCGCAACATCCTAGACGGCACTGTTTTTCGCGAGCCTATCGTGATGCAAAACGTTCCGCGTTTGGTCACCAACTGGACCGCTCCAATTATTGTGGGTCGTCATGCCTTTGGCGATCAATACCGCGCTACCGATGCTGTTTTCAAAGGAAAAGGCAAGCTCACCATGACCTTCACACCAGAAGATGGCGGCGAAACACAAACCTTTGAAGTGTACAATTTCAAAGGAGATGGCGTCGGAATGGCTATGTACAACACCGACGAATCTATTTCAGGTTTTGCAAGAAGCTGCTTCAATATGGCTTTGACCAAAAAATGGCCACTTTATCTTTCTACCAAAAACACCATCCTTAAAAAATACGATGGCCGTTTCAAAGATATTTTCGAAGAAATCTACCAACAAGAATTCAAGGCGCTTTTTGAAGCTACAGGCATCGTTTACGAACACCGTCTCATCGACGACATGGTGGCCTCGGCACTAAAGTGGAACGGCAATTTTGTTTGGGCTTGTAAAAACTACGATGGCGACGTACAGTCCGACACCGTAGCCCAAGGTTTTGGTTCATTGGGTCTCATGACTTCCGTTTTGATCACACCAGACGGAAAAATCATGGAGTCGGAAGCCGCGCACGGCACCGTAACACGCCACTACCGCGACCACCAAGCAGGCAAAAAAACCTCTACCAACCCTATCGCATCGATCTTCGCCTGGACGCGCGGTTTGGCTTTCAGAGGTAAGCTCGACAACAACCAAGCACTGATTGACTTCTGTGACACACTAGAAAAAGTTTGTATTGAAACCGTAGAAAGCGGCATCATGACCAAAGACTTAGCGGTGTGTATTCACGGCAACAAAGTGAACCACGGTGAACACTTTGTATATACCGAAGAGTTCTTAGATGCGCTCGACCAAGGTCTGAAAGCAAAAATGAATTAATTTAGAGGGGCTTTAGCCCCTTTTTTTATGCGTCTACTTTTCTTTTTTTCTTTTTTAAGTTCTTTTGTTTGGAGTCAACTCCCTGCCTCTCCTAATAATGGTATTCCCGATGATTGGCTTGGCTCCTATGAAGGTGTAATGGAAATCTATAATAACAATGGTTTACAACAAAAAATTGGGGTCAACTTTGACTTACAAATCATGGATAGGCCTAATTATTGGACCTATAATATGTCATATATCAATCTAAAAGATGGAGAAGTCGCGAGTACCAAAGCATACAAAATATTTTATGCGGAAGAGACTAAAAAACTTTGGCTGGACGAAGGTGACAGTTTACTCATCGAAATGACGCATTTAGGCAATTGCTTTTATGACCACTTTGAATTGAGCGGCATGTTTTTCAATTCATCGCTTTGTAAACAAGATGAAAACCTGATATTCCAAATTACCGGTGGACAAAAAAAACCAACATATACAAGCCCATACATTAAAGAAGCTGAATGTTCTGTTGAAACATTGCATTTCGACTTTCTGCAAAGTGTGTTACTCAAACCCAAAAAATGAAGGCAATCAACATCGTTGTCTTTCTAATTTTAGGTTTGTTTTCTTGTAAAACAATTAAAATTGACTTACCCGTTCCGGACTTCAAAGTCGTAGAAGAGGTCAGTGCGCCAGAGCCTTCTTTTCTTTCTTTAGAAACCGAATTAGCACTCAAGCCCTACTTGAGCGAAGCGGATAAAAGCTTAGATAAAAAATTTAGTGGCGGTGAAGAACCCTGTGAAGGGATTCAATATAAATATCATTTTGATCGCGAACCGCTATCTTTTGAACTCAAAGACCAAGAGGTCTTGTGTGACATAGACGGTAAGTTTGATCTAAGTTTGTCTTACTGCCCAGATTGTCAAAATATATTTGGTGAACCAACGTGTATCATTCCACGCGTTTCTGCTTCGTGTGGCGTTGGCGAGCCCAAAAGAAAGGTGCACATCACCTACTCTAGTAAAATTGGCATTACTGAAGATTTTAGCCTGCATGCGCAAACAAAGCTCAAAGCCTTTCAATTAATTGATCCTTGTAAAATCACGGTTTTCAAATACGATGCCACACCAACTATTCAAAAAGAAGTAAAAACATCCTTGGTGCAGCTCGAAAAAGAAGTAGATAAACAATTGGCTTCAGCACCGATACACAGCACCATGACGGAAGTTTGGAAAGCGCTACAAGACCCTATTTTAGTGGCGCCTTACGGTTATTTTTATTTGCGTCCACAACAAATCGGTATCGACAACCTGACTTTAAAAAATGAAGGACAAAAGGCTTATTTTACAACCCAAATGGTCGCCAAACCATTGTTTTCGACAGATGCCATTGATCGTCCCAAAACGCGCCTACCTAAAAACACCCCTCAGGTAAATGCAAGCAAAATCAGTGTGTTCAACCTCAGAACTGTTGCATCTTATGATTCAATCAACCGCTTTTTACTGCGCGACTTCGATACACAACAAATCAAAATCACAGACAAAAAATATATCAATATCGATAAAGTACAGGTGCTAGGGCCGCAAGGTGAACGCTTGGTGCTCTCTGTACAATTTTCGGGGACAAAAAAGGGAACGCTTTATTTAGTGGTCCAGCCTTATATTGACCCGCAGCAACATTTAAAAATCAGAGATGTCGATTATGAATTGCGGACGAAAAGCGTCTTGTTGCACTCCGCCAAATGGATACTCAATTCCAAACTCAAAGAACAATTAGAGGCCAATATCGACATTGATTTAAGCCCTATTCTCTTGGAAACAAAAGCGGCTATTGAACAACAAATCAATAGTGAAATCACAAAAGGAGTCTGGCTTCAAGGAAAAATAGACGAATTAATTGTACAAAACCTGCTTTTAACGACTGGCTTTTTAGTCGTAGACCTGCGCTTGAACGGAAAGTTGAAACTTAAAATAGAATAAGCCGTACAAAGGTTTTGTGAAAATTTTTCTATTTCTTCTTTTCACCACAGCGCTCAACGTGCTGTTTGCCCAGCGCTCTTCCTACAACAATTGTGCGGGAGCAGTTTTTGCTCCTATAGAAGGCTCTTTTTCTCTCAACTTCTTAGGAGAGAAAAAACAAAATCAAATGTGGTTGGTTTTCATAGCTCCAAAAACAGGAAAATTTAATTTGAATATCACAACTATCAGCGCTTCCTTGCATTATGCGAAAGGCGTTCTCTACATCAGTAACGAAGAATGGTGCGATCTTACACCGCTGCAAAAAACACAAACGGATAGTGTTGCATTTGACGAAAAGAACTTTTTGGCGCTGCAAAATGTGGAATTAGAAAAAAACCAATTTGCCACCATTTGCTTAGAAACTCAGGGAAACTTAAGAGATGCTGTATTATTTGAAAGTGCCTTTCTTGCAACTAATTTAGGGGAGGAAGAACAAATTTTAGATTTTACTTACGACGAAGCGCTTCCTGTTTACACCCTAGTTTTACGCGACGGACAAACACGAGCGCCTATTTCGGGCAGAATTAGTTTACAGGGCGCCCCTGAAATCAACGGTTCATATTTTGCCTCGCAATTAAGCATCAGTCTTAAACAACCTATTAAAAAAGGTTCCCTCAAAATTGAAGCGCCAGGTTATTTTCCTGTTGAATACAAAGAACACCGTATACCACTTGGAGCCACTTACATAGATACTATTTACTTAAGCGGTTTCAAAACTGGTGAGCTTACCAAACTCGAACAAGTTTATTTCAGTGCAGGTTTACCCGAAATAATGGAAGAATCTTACGCGCAACTCAATCGTTTGCGCGACTTACTGCTACTGAATCCGCAGATCAATATTGAAATTCACGGGCATGTTAATTTAGATGAGAACGGTGCAAAAAAAGCACAAAAACTATCCAAACAACGTGCTGAAATGGTGAAGAATTACCTGGTTCAAAATGGGGTGTCGGCCAAACGCTTATATCCAATAGGTTTTGGTTCTTCTAAACCCGTTTATAAGAAGCCCAAAGACGAAGAAGAAAAAGAAGCGAACAGAAGGGTAGAAATCTTGATCAAAGAAAACTAGCAAGAAATTTTAGCTACGCGCGTTGCGTGACGCCCGCCTTCAAAAGCTGTATTTAAAAAGACGTTTACCATTTCTTTGGCTTCATCTACAGAGATAAATCGGGCGGGTAACGAAATGATATTAGCATCGTTGTGAAGGCGCGCAAGCTCAGCGATTTCTGGCGTCCAGCAAAGTGCACAACGAATAGCTTGGTGTTTATTGGCGGTCATGCTAATGCCATTGCCAGATCCACAAAGTAAAATACCAAGACTACCAGGGTTGGCTTCAATATGAGCAGCAACAGGATGTGCGTAGTCTGGGTAATCAATACTTTGTTCAGAATAACAGCCGTAATCCTTTACCTCGTATCCTAACGCGGTTAGATGAGCGATGAGTATTTGCTTGGTTTCAAAACCAGCGTGATCGGAGCCAATTGGAATTATCATCTTTTTTGCGCTAAATTAAGTACTATTTTAAGTTTAAACTTATAAACAAACTAAAAATAAATGACGCTACAGCTCAATAAGTAGGTTGCATTTACAAACAGTTGTCTGCCAATTTGCGTTTATAACGTGTTGAAAATACTTTATAATGTTTTTTGGATATATGGTTCTTTTGTATAAGCTCAAATAGGCTTGATATACGCACTATTTTTTAGCTTTCTTTATGCAATGCTTTTCAACCAGTTTCAAACCAATTTGACGCGTGTTTTCATTATATTTTTTAAACAAGTTATCATTTTAACTTTTTGTTTATTAATCTGTATCTAATTTATTATCAATTGTTTATATGATTAAAATAGTGGATAGAATGTTCATAAACAGCCTTATTTCAAAAAAACAATTAAAACACATTCTAATTATACACAAATGAACATCCTTAATAGTAGTAGTAAATATTTTTAAAAATTCTTTTAAAAGAAATATATTAATCTTATTAAAGAGCGCTTAAGCTTTTAATTTTGTAGCTAGCAAATGAAACAGTAGCTTTAACCTATGCAATCGACTTTCAACCATCTTATTGATCAAATTGATGCTTTCATCAGGAAGTATTACAAAAATCAATTGATTAGAGGGAGTTTATTGTTTGCGTTGTTTTTTCTGTTGGCACTTTTAGCTACATCTTTTCTGGAATTTTTTGGTCGTTTTCCAATCCTGATTAGGGCTATTCTTTTTTTTAGTTTTATTGTCATTCAAAGTTACTTATTCATTCGATGGATAGGTATTCCCTTGAGTCGTTTATCAGCATTTGGCAAAAGAATTTCTCATTTACAGGCAGCTGAAATCATCGGTTCTTTTTTTCCGGAGGTTGCCGATAAATTAAAGAACACTATTCAACTCCAGCAAGACCTCGACGGACACATCGGAAATATTGACCTCATTTCAGCAAGCATTGCCCAGCGTGCCAATCAATTGAATGTCATTTCTTTTGAAACAGCCATTGAGTACAAAGCCCAACGACAATATCTCAAATATTTGTTACCTGTTTTATTTGGATTTCTAGCGGTTGCTTGGTTTGTACCTCAAATTCTTACGCAAGGAACCAACAGGGTACTACAGTATTCCAAAGAATTCAAAGAACCTAATCCTTATGTTTTTATTTTTGAAGCGATCCCAAATAGCATTCAAGAAGGCAGTAGCCTTGAGATTCAAGTTAAAGTGAAGCCGGCTCCAGGTTATTATTTATTGCCAAAACAACTTTACATTGTCCTTGATCAAGGAAAGTTTCTCATGAAACAAGTTAAACGAAATTCATTTACATACAAAATTCAGCAGCTTCAAAAAACAACTTCATTTTTCTTAACAACCAATGAATTCAATAGCCAACATAAATGGATTCGTGTCAATAGAAAAGCTGTTTTAGGTACGCTGAAAGCCTATTGCTCCTATCCTGAATATCTTCAAAAGCCAGCGCGTGTTATTGAAAATACAAGTGATCTTACTTTACCCGAAGGAACTAACGTTCGTTGGGAGATTGCAACAAAAAACACTAGTAAACTGCAGTTATTTTGGCAAAATAAAATCAAAAATCTCGATCCAATTTATAGTCAGTTTACTCAAGAATACAGAAGTAGCGGCCGCTTAAAGTTTGTACTCACTAATGCACAAACACGACAAAATGACACAGTTGTATCTAAAATTGAAGTATTGAAAGATGCCCATCCTGGAATTGAGGTACAAGAAGAACAAGATACGCTCATAGATGGTAGAAAATATTTTCAAGGTGCTATTTCAGATGATTACGGACTAAGTAAACTTCAATTTGTTTATACCATCGAACAAGAAAACGGACAAAAGAGAACCCAACGCTTAGATGTGCAAACGGTTAAAGGTACGTTGCAAAAATTTGATTTCGGCGTAGATTTCAGACGAGAAAAAATACAATTAAACGACATCATCACTTATTATTTTGTGGTGTATGACAACGATGGTGTGAACGGTCATAAGGCAACAAAAAGTGAAACATTAACCTATAAATTACCAAGTTTAGAGCAATTAAATGATCAGCGAAAAGAAGAGCAAGCCGAGCAATTAAACGAATTGCAGGACGTATTCAAAAAAACGCAACAGTTTCAAAAAGAGGTACAAGAGTTTAAAAAAGAAGCCCTACAATCAAAAACTACAAATTGGAATAAACTCAATAAAGTAGAACAGCTACAGCAGCAACAACAACAATTGCAACAGCAAATTCAGGAAAGTTTAGAAGAAATCAAACAAAGTACCGAACAGAAGAATCAACTCTCACCCTTAGATGAGCAATTATTAGAGAAACAGCAGCTTTTAGAACAACTTCTTAATGAAGTGATGGATGACGAATTAAAAGCGCTCCTAGAGCAACTAGAATCGCTTTTAAAAGAACAAGATAAAGACCAAACCAAAGAGAAACTAGATGAATTGCAGCAGTCTACCGAAGATATGAATAAGCAACTCGATCGCAGTCTTGAACTTTTGAAGAAAATGCAGGTCAACGAACGCATCGATGATTTAGAAAAAGAACTAGATGCATTGGCTAAAGAACAAGAAGAGCTAAAGGAGCAAAATCAAGAACTCTCCAAGGAAGACCTCCTCCAAAAACAAAAAGAGCTCAATGAAAAATTCAATGAAATTAAAAAAGAGCTCAATGAAGTTCAAGAACTAAATAAGGATTTAGCACGCCCATTAGATCTAGACATATTAGATGCCTTAGAAGAACAAGTTTCTAATGACCTACAAAATGCTGAGCAAGAAATTTCAGAAGGTAAATCTAAAAAAGCGAGCGAAAAGCAGAAATCTGCTTCTGATGGAATGAAAGCAATGTCTTCTCAATTAAACGCCAAGCAAAATCAATCCAATAAAGAACAGCAAGAAGAGGACATGGAAAGTTTGCGGGCCATATTAGAAGGATTGATCAATTTAAGTTTTGATCAAGAAAAAACGCAGAAGAATTTCGTTAAAATTAGCACCAAAGATCCTGTCTACCGTAAATTAGGTAGGCGCCAGCAGCGCATCAACGACGACACCAAAATCATTAGAGATAGCTTGCTTGCTTTGGCAAAAAGACAACCCAAGATTGCCACATTTATAGATACTGAACTAAATGCAATAGTGAGTCATCAGAAATCGACTATTGAGGCCATAGACGATCACCGTAAGAAGGATATAGAGAAACACCAGCAATTGGTAATGACTTCATATAACAATTTAGCGCTACTCCTCAATGAAGCGCTGCAGTCAATGCAACAACAAATGAATTCGCAAATGCAAGGTAATGGAAGTTGTGATAATCCAGGAAAGGGTAGGCCAAAAGCAGGTCAGAGTATGTCTTCCGGGGACATGAAGGAAATGCTCAAAAAACAACTAGAGCAAATGCAGAAAGGTTCGAACCCAGGAGGAAACAAACCGGGTCAGCAACCGGGTTCTGCACCGGGTAAAGAAGGGCAAGCAGGTCAGGGCTTACCAGGTTTAGGTTCTAAAGAGTTGGCCCGAATGGCAGCTGAGCAAACGGCTATCAGACAACGTTTAGAACAGCTCAAACAAGAATTGAACAAGGAAGGAAAAGGGTTAGGAAATCAGCTCAATCCGCTTTTGAAGGAATTAGAAGAACAGGAAAAAGATTTGTTACTCAAACGCGTAAATCCGCAAACGATTCAAAGGCAAAAAGAAATTCTTACGCGCTTATTAGAAAGCGAAGATGCGATCATGAAACGTGGTTTTGAAGATAAGCGTGAATCTAAGTCCGGAAAAGATGTAGAAAAAGGTAACCAAATTCGATTTGAAGAGTATAAAAGGTCGAAATGGAATGAGCTGGAATTAATTAAAGCCATCGATCCTGCGTTGCAATTATATTACAAACAGCGTTCAGATGCTTATTTAAATCAGTGATTTTCGTGATTTTTATATTATGAAAGAAGGATTTTCTATTGTTACAGAAGTGGTTCTACCATCTGATTATCAGTCACTTATTGATGTTGAGAAATTAGTTGGGGGTATTTGTGAGGAATTTGGTGTGAAAGAAGATGCTTTCGGAAACGTGTTAATAGCTGTTTCTGAGGCAGTTAACAACGCTATTCAACACGGAAATAAGGATATTCCCGACGCTAAAGTCGAATTAAAAGTAGGTGATCACAACGAGCTGTTTTGCATTCAGGTAAAAGACGAAGGAAAGGGTTTTGGTTTCTTAGAATTACCAGATCCGACGGCTCCAGAAAATCTTTTAAAGGACAGCGGCCGCGGTGTTTTTCTGATGAAGAATCTCGCAGACGAAGTAGAATTCCTAAACACTGGTAGTGTAGTAAATTTGTATTTTCATAAATGACGACAATAGTAAATCTCGGTGTGAAAATACCAAGTTTCGTTTCGAAAAAGGATTTAAAAGAAGCTGTAAAAAATTTAGCAATCCAAGAAGGGAAGGTTTTGAAAGACCTAAGCTTGGTCTTTACCGATGATGAATACTTGTTAGAAGTCAATAAGCAATACCTCAATCACGACTATTTTACCGATGTCATCACTTTTGATTATTCTTCGTTTCCTGAAGTTTCTGGCGATGTTATGATTTCTCTAGATCGCGTAAAGGATAACGCGCAGTCCTTGAACCAGAGTTATGAATTGGAATTCTACCGTGTCGTTTTCCATGGTGTTTTGCACTTATGTGGTTACAAGGACAAAACGGATGCCGATATTAAAGTGATGCGCGCTAAGGAAGATTTTTATATAAACAGATTTGTTTCACGTGAAACAATCGAAAACTAAACCTTGTTGTTTCACGTGAAACACAATACTCATGTTAGATAAATACGATGTAATTGTTGTAGGCGCAGGTCATGCTGGTTGTGAGGCTGCCAATGCTGCTGCACGAATGGGCAGTAAGGTGTTGTTGGTTACAATGAACATGAATACCATTGCGCAGATGAGCTGTAATCCAGCCATGGGCGGCGTGGCAAAAGGCCAAATCGTTCGCGAGATTGATGCACTTGGTGGGGGCTCTGGAATTGTGAGTGACAAAAGCGCCATACAATTTCGAATGTTGAATCGCTCAAAAGGACCAGCAATGTGGTCTCCAAGAACCCAAAATGATAGAATGCTCTTTTCTTTGGAGTGGCGTTATCTTTTAGAGCAAAACCATAACGTAGACTTCTGGCAAGACATGTGTGTTGGAATTGTGGTTGAAAACCACAAAGTAGTCGGAGTTCAAATGGCCATGGGAACCACCATCTACGCAACTACCGTAGTACTTACAAATGGCACCTTTTTAAACGGACTTATTCATCTTGGTGAAAAGCAATTCGGAGGGGGAAGAGCGGGTGAGAAAGCAGCTACAGGGTTGACAGAATCATTGGTTCAGTTCGGTTTTGAAGCCGGTAGGATGAAAACCGGCACACCACCTAGAGTAGACGGCAGAAGTTTAGATTATACTAAAATGGAAATACAAGATGGTGATACAGACCCCTCCAAATTTAGTTATACCAACACCAATGCTTTAGCCAAGCAACTCCCTTGTCACATTACTTATACTAATGAGCAAACACATGAATTGCTGCGCACAGGTTTTGACCGCTCCCCCATGTTTAATGGCGCGATCAAGAGTAGCGGCCCAAGATATTGCCCAAGTATAGAAGATAAAATATCGCGTTTTGCCGACAGAGACAGGCACCAAATTTTTGTGGAACCTGAAGGCTGGAATACTGTTGAAATATACGTTAATGGTTTCAGTACTTCTTTACCAGAAGACGTACAATACGCCGCAATGAAAACCATCCCGGGTTTTGAGAATGTCAAAATGTTCAGACCAGGCTACGCCATCGAATACGATTACTTTCCACCAACCCAACTGAAACACTCTTTAGAGACCAAACTTATAGAAAACCTTTTCTTTGCTGGTCAAATCAATGGAACAACAGGTTATGAAGAAGCGGCCTGCCAAGGATTAATGGCGGGCATCAACGCGCATAGAAAGGTAATCGAAGCAGACCCGATTATTCTAACCCGCAGCGAAGCATATATAGGTGTTTTGATTGACGATCTGATAACCAAAGGAACCAATGAGCCGTACCGCATGTTTACCAGCAGAGCGGAATTCAGAATTTTGTTGCGTCAAGACAACGCTGATGAAAGACTCACGCCACTTGGTTTTCAAATAGGCTTGGCTAGCGCCGAAGCTCTTGAGAAAGTGGAGCAAAAACAACAACTCACAAAGCAACTCAAAAGCAAGCTTCGAGAAATAGGCATTAGCCCTACTGAAGCAAATCCAATGCTCGTTCAAAAAGAATCGGCACCAATTAGTCAACAAGTGAAAGTAAGCTCTCTGATCACAAGACCACACATTTCATTAGCAGATGTGGTGGCCGTTCATGAGCCAACATCCCAAGTTGTAAATGAAGTTTTACTTCAAAATCCTTTGGCGGTAGAACAAGCAGAAATCCTTTTGAAATACGAAGGGTATATCGACCGCGAAGAAGAACAAGCTCAAAAACATCAGCGTCTAGAAAATTTACAATTACCTGAAACGCTTGATTACGGCAAGGTCAAAAGTTTGAGTATAGAAGCCAGGGAAAAGCTGTCGAAAATTCAGCCAGCTACAATTGGCCAAGCTTCGCGGGTATCTGGCGTTTCGCCAAGCGATATATCTGTACTTTTGGTTCATTTAGGGCGTTAATTTGCATTTTAAGCCGTTTTAAGCGCCTTTTATTGGTTTTGAAAGGGAAACACCAGTCAATCACCGAGATGTTTTATTAGAAAAGACCAAAAAACAAGCTTTTTTTGCTATTTTTCCTTAAAAATGCATTTCCAATTAAAATGGATACAATGAAACAGCGCTTAGTAATTTTTATAGACAGTGTGCATCCGATTTTAGAAGAGCGTCTGACGCAGGCAGGTTTTCAATGTGAGCTGCATTACCAAACTTCTTTCGAAGAATTAAAAAATATCTTGCCACTAGCAACAGGCATTGTCATTCGTTCACGTTTTACCATTCACGAAGAATTTTTAGCTTATTGTCCGGCACTTCAGTTTATCGCCAGGGCTGGCTCTGGTTTAGAAAATATAGATGCGCAATTGTGTAAAGCGCGTGGCATCCAACTTTATAATTCGCCGGAAGGAAACCGAAATGCAGTTGCAGAGCATGCGCTCGGAATGTTGTTGGGTTTGCTCAATAAACTCCATAAAGCCGACAGAGAAGTGCGCGCTGGTATTTGGGATAGAGAAGCAAACAGAGGAGAGGAACTCGATGGAAAAACCATTGGCCTTATTGGCTACGGAAACAACGGCGCAGCATTTGCAAAAAAGCTGCGGGGTTTTGATGTAAAGGTGATGGCCTACGACAAATATAAAACCGGCTTTGGAGATCATTTTGTACAGGAGTGTACCATAGAGGCCATTCAAGAACAAGCTGACGTGCTAAGTTTTCATATTCCCCAAAATCGTGAAACCAAACAGTACTTTAATGCTGCATTTCTTCAGAAAATGAAGAAGCCATTTTACTTATTGAATTTGTCGCGTGGAAAAATTGTGGAGACCAGTACATTGGTGAAGGGTCTTCAATCAGGACAAATCAAAGGAGCTGGTTTAGATGTTTTGGAATATGAAAAGAAGAGCTTTGAAGCTTTTTTCGATCAAGACATGCCGGCAGATTTTTCATATCTTGTTCAGGCGGATAACGTGAGTCTTTCTCCACACGTAGGTGGTTGGACAACAGAGAGTTATGTAAAATTAAGCAGTGTTTTGGCCGACAAAATTTTGGCCGACGAATCCAATTAATCTTCTTGCCAGTCGTCCATAAAGCGGTCGAGCTCACGGCGGTCTTTTTTGGTTGGTTTTCCGTCTGTAAGGCGGTAATTTCTCTGTGCTTCTTGGTATGCTTTGAGTTTTTCGATCTCTTCTACCGGTGTGATGTCTAAGAGGTAATCCTTGACAAGAGGAGCACCCACGCGCCGATCGAGGACTTGTAGTACTTTGAATTGGAAGCGCGCGCTGTGTTTGAGTAGAGTGATCGTTTCACCTTCTTTGACTTCTCTAGAGGGCTTAATTGCGCTTTCATTGAGCAGTACTTTTCCTTTAGAGATGAGTTCTGTTGCTTGAGAACGTGTTTTGGAGAGGCGAACAGCCCAAAGAAATTTATCTAAGCGGGTTTTCATCGCGCACTTTTTTAGGAAGCCCTTTGTAAACGAGGTGATAGGAGTGATCTATCAATTCTTTTAAAAGCAGATCATTGACGTCGTTGTTGAACTGTATGGTATTCCAATGTTTATGACTCATGTGAAACCCAGGCTGAACGGCAGTGTATTGCTCCCGAAGTTCTATAGCGTAGTCTGGGTCGCATTTGAGGTTAATAGAATTACAATCTTCGACATCAACTAATGCGAACATTTTACCATAAACCTTAAAAACGAGGGTTCGGTTGTCAAAAGGAAAGCAATCCGTGGCGCCTTGTTTGAGTGAACAATAATGGTGTAGTTCCTCAATATTCATTAGCGTTTAGGCGATAACAGGATTGGGTTTGCCTAAGTTCTTCAACATTTTGGTGTGCTCTGAAAGGGCACTTAAAAAGGTGTCGTAAGAGTGGTAAGGCAAATTGAAATCTTTTGCTGTTTGCTCCACAATTTTAGAAATTTTGTTGTAGTGGATGTGGCAAATTGAAGGGAACAAGTGGTGCTCTACTTGGTAGTTCAAGCCGCCCACATACCAAGAAAATAACTTGGCTTTAGGTGCAAAATTAGCGGTGTTGTATAACTGGCTCACTGCCCAATCTGCTTCTACAACACCGGAATCGTTAGGCATTGGGAAGGTAGAGGTAGGGACGATGTGTGCAGGTTGAAAAATCATGGCGAGGATCAGCCCACAAATGAATTGCATGAGCAAGAAACCAAGAACATTTGTGATCCAGCTTGCACCACCAAAATAAATAGGCAAGAACAACAAAAGACCGGTGTAAATAATTTTAAAGAAGATGATCCTGAACATGTGCTGTCCGAAAGTTACTCCTTGAGATTCAATGAGGCCTTTTTTCTTGTAACGGAAAGCTTGTTGGTAGTCTTTGCTGAGGTACCAGAAAAGGGTCATCATGCCGTAAAAGAACCAAGCATAAAGGTGCTGAAATCTGTGTATAGCGTGGTATTCAGAGTGTGGCGAAAAACGCAATGCAAAAAGTGGCGGATCGATGTCTTCGTCGTGGTCGGTTACGTTGGTGTAGGTATGGTGTAAAACGTTGTGTTGGATGCGCCAGTTTCTCGCACTACCACCTAAGATGATCATCACATTACTGACAAGGGTGTTGACCCATTCTTTTCTTGAATACGCACCATGGTTTGCATCGTGCATGACAGACAAACCTACTCCGGCCATGCCAAAGCCCATCACGACCCAAAGTCCGTAGTAAGCAAGAGTTGGCATTTCTTGCCAAAACAAGAAACCGTAAGGAATTAAGAATAATGCGAGCAAGGCAAATGTTTTAAAAACCATTGCCGCATTTGCTGTTTTGGCAATGTTGTTTTCTTTAAAATAGGCATTGACTCTAGACCTGAGTGTTTTATAAAACTCAGTGTTGTGTTCTTTAGAGAACTGAACGGGGGCGTAACTCATTTAGCAGGATTAGGTAACAAAGTTAAGCAAATATAAATAGGCAATCATCAAGATGAAATAGATTTCATTTATGACAAACCCTGAAGTGCGCAAAGATCTTTATAGAGACTGGGTTTGCCGAGCAATTCTTCGTGTTGTCCGCGCTCGATTATTTCTCCTTTTGAGAGCACAATTATTTGATCAGCATTTCGAACCGTAGAAAGTCTGTGTGCAATCACAAATGAGGTTCTGTTTTCCATGAGTTTTTCTAGTGCCTGTTGAACCAGGGATTCAGATGCGGTATCTAGTGCAGAGGTGGCTTCGTCTAAAATGAGAATAGCGGGGTCTTTATAGACAGCTCTTGCAATGGCAATTCTTTGTTTTTGCCCGCCGGAAAGTTTGTTGCCGCGCTCTCCTAATATGGTGTCGTAGCCGTTGTCTAGTTCAGTGATAAAGCTGTGTGCATTAGCGACTTGCGCAGCGGCAATAATTTTTTTCATGTCGGGTTGCTCATCTCCAAAAGCAATGTTTTGTGCCGCACTTACATTGAATAAGATTGATTCTTGACTCACCACACCAATCATGTTGCGCAACGAGGTCAAACTCAGGTCTCTGATATCGACGCCATCTACTTTGATGGCTCCTTTTGTGACGTCGTAAAAACGCTGTAGTAAATCCATTAGGGTAGATTTTCCACTGCCAGACTCACCAACAATTGCAACCAAATCACCTTTTTTGACAACCCAATCGATGTCCTGAAGCACAGGTTGTTCTTGATAAGAAAAACCAACCTGACTAAAGGTGATTTCTTTTTCAAAGTTTTGGATATCTATACAGTTGGGCTTGTCGGTAACTGCTTCGTTGGCATTGAGAAGTGCATTGATGCGGTCTTGAGAAGCTTGGGCTTTGGTCATGTTGGCCATGTTGTTTGACACACTTTGGATGGGTCGCAGAAACTGTGAAAACACAATTATGTAGGTCAAAAAGACTTCGCCGGTAAGGCCGATTTGTTGGCCGTTTAAAATGAGTCTGCCACCAAAGTAAACCAGAGCCAATAGCACGGTTGCGCCAAGGGTTTCGTTGACCAACGGGGAGAGGTCGCGTTTTCTAAAAACCCGGGTGGCTAGTTTTTGGTGTTGATTGTTCTTTTGGGCAAAGGTATCTGCAACAAAACGGATGGCATTGAACGCTTTAATGACCCGAACACCACCTAAGTTTTCATCCATGGAGGCATAAAGAAAACCGAGTTGTTCTTGGGTTTTTTGCGCTGTGCGCTTCAGGCTTTTGCCAATTCTAGAGATCACAAAAGCAGAAACAGGCAACAACAACAATGAAATGAGGGTAAGTTGTGGACTCATGTAAATGAGCGTCAATAAATTGATAATGATGGCGAGGGGCTCTCGAAAAATGAGCTCGAGTAAACTCACCACGGCCACTTCTATTTCATTGACATCGCTATTCATGCGGGCCATTAAATCCCCCTTTTTTTCATTGCTATGATAGGCAAGCGGTAGGCGCAGCGATTTTTCAAATAAAGCGCCGCGAACGTCGCGCACCACACACATTCTGAGTTTTGATTGTGTCCAAACCGCACCGTATCTAAAAATATTTTTCAGTAAAAAAGCCAAAAAGACACTCACACATACAAAAAGTAGCGCGCCTTTTGGATCGGCTTTGACCAAAGAATACATCTCGAAATTATAGGTGTCACGGACATAATCTACGATTCCGGAAACACCACCTTGAAACTTTGGAGCAGACACGGCTTTAAGTTCTTCACCGCTTTTAAAAATCAATTGCAAAACAGGCACAAACAATACCAGTGAGAGCAAATTGAACACAACAAAGAGCAAATTGAATAGAATGGTAGCCCAAGCCAGCCCTTTATATTTAAAGGTATAGTTGTATATTTCTTTGTAGTAAGACATTGACACAAAGATACATTTTTGTTTAGATGAGGGCTTGCTCTGCAAGTATTCTTACCTTTGCAATATGAGTTCTATCCGTCAGCAAAAAATAGAAGCCGTTATTCAGGCTGAGCTAGCCGCATTTTTTCGAAAACAAGCCGCAGAAATTTGTTTGGGTGCAATGGTTTCGGTTACAGTTGTGCGCATTACTTCAGATTTGAGCTTGGCAAGAATTTACCTCAGTATTTTTGCGGGTCCCGAAAAAGAAGTCGTTTTGGAAAACATTCAAGCCAACCGAGGTAAAATCCGCTTAGAGGTAGGAAAACGACTCAAAAACCTCCGCAAAATTCCAGATTTGGTTTTCCACATAGACGACTCCCTTGATTACGCACTCAAGATAGACGCACTTCTCAAGAACTAAGCGATTAAAACCGCGCTTTACATAGCAAAACGTTACCTATTTAGTCGTTCGAAACGATCGATAGTCAGCATTATCTCTAGAATTTCTGTTGTTGGTATTGCTGTTTGTACGGCGGCCATGGTCATTTTATTGTCGGCTTTTAATGGCATCGAACAAATGATTGCGAAGCTCTACACTTCATTTGATGCACCAATCACCATTCAGCACCAAAGCAGAAAAACCTTTTTTGTACGTCAAATAGACCTTCAAGAGTTAAAAGCAATAAATGGCGTTCAGGCGTTCAGCAAAGAACTAGAAGAATTGGTGGTGCTGCGCAAAAATCAAAGGTGGATCAATGCCAACATGCATGCGGTCGACGCCGAATTTGTGAAGCGCGCAAAGGTCAATGCGCACCTGATCAATCAGGTAGGTGCAGAGTACTTGAACAATCCGGGCTTTGTATTTTTGGGCGCTGATGTTTTTTCAAAACTAAAACTAGGGCTGGGCTCTGAGCAAAACAACATTCAATTATATGCGCCTAAACGCAACATGAAAATGAAATTAGGCAAAACGCCATTTCATATACAACCCATAGATGTTGCAGGTGCACTGAATTACAATCAAGAGTTGAACAGCAATGCTTTGCTCTGGGATTATAACGCCGCGAGTTTGCTTTTTGACCAGGTGGGTGCGGTCACTAGAATTCATGTTTATGCAGATTCCAATGTAGATTTACTCGAGATTCAAAGGTGCATCAAGCAGTTAGTTGGCCCGGACTTTTTGGTGAGAACGCAATTAGAAAAGAACGAATTGATTTACAAAACAAGCCGTTCGGAACGCCTAGTGGTGTTCATTATTTTGCTATTTGTTTTTGTCTTAGCTTCTTTCAATTTGATTGCAACACTCACCATGCTGATACATGAAAAACAAGCCAACTTACAAATTTTAAAAGCGCTTGGCATGACCCCTCAAAACCGTTTTCTGATTTTCTTTTTTGAAGGTTTACTGCTTTCTTTTTTAGGGATCGTATTTGGTTTGGTTTTCGGCTTGCTCATCTGTTGGTGTCAGCAATATTTTGGTTGGTTAATTGTGCCGGGTGCCAATGTGCCCTTCCCCATTGTCTTTAAAGCAAAAGACTTTGTTAGCATACTCTTCGCTTCCAGTGTCTTAGCTTTTTTGTTTACCTATTTCCCCGTCAGATTTTTAATGCGCAAGACTCAGTAAGCGAGATGCAAAATAATTTTGAATAGTTCTCAAGTAATTCAAATAAAATCTCGTATATTTGCGCCCGAATTTAAAAGACAAATGATGTCATCAATCAAAGGAAAAATCTCTCAAGTAATCGGTCCAGTTGTGGACGTAAGATTCGAGCGCGGCACCGCGCTACCCAACATTTATGATGCATTGGAAGTATACAAAACCGACGGAACTCGTGTGGTTTTGGAAGTTCAAGCACACGTTGGAGAAAATGCTATTCGCGCCATTTCCATGGACTCAACCGATGGATTTACCCGCGGAATGGAAGTGATTTCAACAGGTATTCCAATTAAAGTTCCAACCGGAGATCGCATCAAGGGTCGTTTGTTTAATGTAGTCGGCGAGGCCATCGACGGCATCAACACTATGGACAACACGGAAGGATTGCCAATTCACCGCGAGGCTCCGAAATTTGACCAATTGTCTACTGCTACCGAAATCCTTTTCACCGGTATCAAAGTTATCGACCTTATTGAGCCTTATGCAAAAGGTGGTAAAATTGGTCTCTTTGGTGGTGCGGGTGTAGGTAAAACAGTACTTATCCAAGAATTAATTAACAACATTGCAAAAGGACACGGTGGTTTGTCTGTATTTGCAGGTGTTGGTGAGCGTACCCGTGAAGGAAACGACTTACTTCGCGAAATGTTAGAGTCTGGCATTATCAAATATGGTGATGAATTCATGCACT
>RDZL01000231.1 GCA_004295165.1 Flavobacteriia bacterium | reverse complement strand
TAATTTTTTCATCATTAGCAACGGCGTGCTCTACACCCCAAGTCTGGAAGAAGGTTGCTTGGCTGGCACCATGCGCATGCAAGTGATCAATTTGGCTTTGGCCAACGGCATCAAAGTCTACGAAAGCTCCATTTTGCCCCAGCATTTGCTCGCTGCCGACGAAATCTTTCTCACCAATGCCATCCGAGGCATCAATTGGGTAGGAGGATACCGCACCAAGCGTTACCAAAACAATATTTCTCGCAAATTGGTGGTCTTACTCAATGCGCATTGGGAAAAAGCCACACAATAGTTTTCAACAATTGCCAAGGGGCGCAGCAGAAATCCCTAAATTTAGAGTTCCCATTTTACTGCTGACATGTACCTCATTTTTGACACCGAAACCACCGGTCTGCCACGCAATTTCAACGCCCCAATTTCCGACCTCGACAATTGGCCGCGCGTTGTCCAACTCGCTTGGCAGCTCCACGACGACTCCGGTGAGCTCATTTCGCAGCAAGATTTCATTATCCATCCGGAGGGTTTCAACATCCCCTTTGAGTCAGAGCGCGTACATGGTATTTCCACCGAATTGGCACAAGCCGTAGGGGAGCGCCTCACTGATGTATTGGCGCTTTTCAACAAAGACCTTGCCCGCGCTAAATTTATGGTTGGTCACAACCTGCGTTTTGACCTCAATGTCATGGGAGCAGAATACCTGCGCTTGGGTCAAGAAACCCCACTTACCTTGCCGGTACTCGATACCTGTACCGAAAACAGCGCCCAATTATGTCAAATACCTGGTGGTCGGGGCGGTAAATTCAAGTTACCTACGCTCACCGAATTGCATCAGCACCTTTTTGGCGAAGCCTTCAACGAGGCCCACAACGCCACCGCCGACGTAGAGTCTACTACCCGCTGTTTTTTGGAGCTCTTGCGCAAAGAACACTACAGTTTAGAAGAAATCTTACAAGAGCCCGGCTATTTTGAATCTTTTCGAACACTCAATCCAGGGCCGATTCAAAAAATTGGGTTGCAGCACGTCAACCTCAAAGCCGAAAGCGAAAAACTACGTGCGGCCAAGCGCCCCACACAAGCGCCTGCAGCTGCGAAACCCAGCGCGCAACTCGCACAAGAAGATGTCGTATTTGCGCACCTGCACAACCACACCCAATATTCTATCTTGCAATCGACCGCAGAGGTGAGCGCGCTCATCGCTAAAGCTGTCGCTTTGAAGCAACCTGCTGTTGCGCTCACCGATACCGGCAACATGATGGCGGCTTTTCAATTTGAAAAAATAGCGGCTGCTCACAACGCTAAAGTTGCAGCAGCTCGTGCTGAGGCAGAAGAAAACGGCGAACCTTTTGACGGTCAAGAAATCTTACCTATTATTGGTTGTGAATTCAATGTTTGTCGTAAGTTGCAAGACAAATCAGTCAAAGACAACGGCTACCAAATCGTTTGTTTGGCCAAGAACAAAAACGGCTACCAAAACCTCATTAAACTCGCTTCAATTGCCTATACCCAAGGAATGTATTACGTCCCCCGTATAGACAAAGAAGTTTTACTCCAATACAAAGAAGATCTGATCGTTTTGAGCGGCAACTTATACGGAGAAATCCCAAATTTGTTGCTCAATGTAGGAGAGCGTCAAGCCGAAGAAGCGCTGCTCTGGTGGAAAGCACAGTTTGCCGAAGACTTCTATATCGAAATTGGTCGCCATGGCCTCGAGGTAGAGGAAAGACTCAATCCGCTGTTGGTCGCTTTGGCTGAACAGCATCAAGTCAAGTTAGTGGCCACTAACAACACCTACTACGTCGAGCAAAAAGATGCAGTGGCCCACGATGTCTTGCTCTGCGTTAAAGATGGCGAATTAGTCGAAACTCCAAAAGGCCGTGGCCGCGGTTTTCGCTATGGCCTAGAGAACGATTCCTATTACATGCGCAGCACCCAAGATATGCTCGAAATGTTTGCAGATTTACCGCAAGCCATTACCAATGTGGGTGAAATCATCGCCAAATGCGAACATTACGGTTTGGCAAGAGAGGTCTTGTTGCCTGCTTTTGATATCCCCGCTGAATTTGTCGATGCCCAAGATGCCCTCGACGGTGGCAAGCGCGGAGAAAACGCTTTTTTGCGCCACCTCACTTTTGAAGGTGCCAAAAAACGCTACACTGAACTCAGTGCCGAAATTATTGAGCGCATCGACTTCGAGTTGGCGACCATCGAAAAAACAGGCTACCCTGGCTACTTCTTGATTGTACAAGATTTCTGTAATGCGGCGCGCCAAATGGGTGTTTCGGTTGGGCCGGGCCGTGGTTCTGCGGCGGGTTCTGCCGTGGCTTACTGTATCGGTATCACCAATGTAGACCCCATCAAATACGACCTACTCTTTGAGCGCTTCCTCAATCCAGACCGCGTCTCGATGCCCGATATCGATATCGACTTCGACGACGAAGGTCGCGGCCGCGTCATTGACTACGTCATCAATAAATACGGCGCCAATCAAGTTGCTCAAATCATCACCTATGGTACCATGGCCGCCAAGTCTGCCATCCGCGATACCGCGCGCGTCATGAACCTTCCGTTACCCGAAGCAGACCGCCTGGCCAAACTGATTCCGGATCTCTCCTTGCGCAAGCTTTTTACCATTCCCGAGCCCGAGCTCATCGATAAATTGCGCAACCAAGAGGCTGTTGCCAATGCCAAAGAACTGCGCCGCATTTACCAAGGTACCGACCTCCAAGCCCAAGTTTTACAAAAAGCAATGGAAATCGAAGGTTCTGTCCGCAATACTGGCATCCATGCTTGCGGCGTGATCATCACCCCAGACGACCTCACCAATTTTGTGCCGGTGGCTACTGCCAAAGACTCCGATATGGTTTGTACGCAATACGATAACTCTGTTGCAGAATCTGCTGGCTTGCTCAAAATGGACTTCCTTGGGCTCAAAACCCTGACCTTGATCAAAGATGCCGTGCGTTTGGTTCGAGAGAATCGCGGCATCGAACTCGATCCAGATGCTTTTGACATCGCCGACGAAGCTACCTATGCACTCTTTCAGCGCGGCGATACCGTTGGTATTTTCCAGTACGAATCTCCTGGCATGCAAAAACACCTCAAAGAGCTCAAGCCTACGGTGTTTGCCGACCTCATTGCCATGAACGCGCTTTACCGACCTGGTCCAATGGAATACATCCCGTCCTATTGCAAGCGCAAGCACGGCGACGAACCCATTGTTTATGATTTGCCAGACTGCGAAGAATACCTCAAAGAAACCTACGGCATTACCGTATATCAAGAACAGGTCATGCTCTTGTCTCAGAAATTAGCAGATTTCACCAAAGGTGAGGCCGATACCCTGCGCAAGGCCATGGGTAAAAAAGACCGCAAAGTACTCGATAAAATGAAGCCCACTTTCATCGAAAGAGCTTCGGCTAAAGGGCATCCGGCTCCTACACTAGAAAAAGTCTGGAAAGACTGGGAAGCTTTTGCCTCTTACGCCTTCAATAAATCGCACTCCACTTGCTATGCTTGGGTGGCTTATCAGACGGCTTTTCTCAAAGCCAACTATCCAGCTGAATACATGGCCTCCGTACTCAGCAACAACATGTCCGACATCAAACAAGTTTCCTTCTTTATGGAAGAATGTCGCCGCATGGGCATAGAAGTTCTTGGCCCAGATATCAACGAGTCTGGCTTTACCTTTTCGGTCAATGCGGCAGGCGCTATTCGCTTTGGCCTTGGCGCCATTAAAGGAATGGGCAGTGGGCCGGTTGAAACCATATTAGAGGAGCGTAAAAATGGCCCGTTTGAATCTATCTTTGACCTCACCAAGCGCATCAATCTCCGACTTTGTAATAAGCGCGCCTTTGAAAGTTTGGTTTATGCAGGTGGTTTTGATTCTTTTACAGATGTACACCGGGCCCAATACATGGTTGCCGATCCAAACGGACGCACTTTCTTAGATGCGGCTATTCGCTATGGTGCAAGTGTGCAAGAACAAGCACAGTCTTCACAGCACAGCATGTTTGGTGAGGCCACAGGCACCACCATGCCTGCTCCTACAGTGCCTCGTGCCGAGGAATGGCCGGCTATTTATAAACTCAATCGCGAAAAAGAAGTAGTCGGGATTTTTATTTCTGGCCACCCCCTAGACGACTACAAAGTAGAAATCAATTCTTTTTGTACAGGTAACGTAGCAATGCTCAATGACCCCGCCGCCTATTTAGGTCGCGACCTTTTGCTCGCCGCAATCATTACCACGGCCGAGCACCGCATCACTAAACGCGGCGATGCATTTGGCTCGCTCATCATCGAAGATTACCAAGAAGCATTTAAGCTGAATTTATTCAATGAGTCTTATCTGAAGTTCAAGCATTTTATGGAGCCTGGTACGTTTGTGGCCATCAAAGGCCGCATTGAAGTGCCGCGCTTCCGACAATACCCAGAATTTGTGGTGCACCACATCGAGTTGCTGCAAGAACTCCGAGACAAACGCGCCAAAATGCTCAAGTTGCGCTTTTCAGCCAAACAACTCGATCAGTTGGTCATCGATCAACTCCACGATTTATTCGAAGCCAACCCTGGTGCTTGTCAGCTGCACTTCACGGTCTTTGATCCGCTAGATGGTATAGAAGTTTCTTTGCCTTCGCGCAGCATTAAAGTGCAGCCCTCCAGTCAGTTGTTTAAAGAACTCGCCAAGCTCGATATCCAATTCAAGCTGAATTAACCAAAAAATTAGTTCAATTGATCTCTGTAAGCACAAAACATTAAGGCATAAAAAAAGCGCTCGAATGAGCGCTTTTTTTTGATCAATTGATTTGAATTATGCTTCAGCAGATTCTTGCGGAACCAATACGCGGCCGCAATGCTCGCAAACAATAATTTTCTTTTTTGTAACGATGTCAAGCTGACGCTGAGGTGGAATTTTGTTGAAACAACCACCACAAGAACCACGCATTACTTGCACAACAGCTAAGCCGTTTTTAGCATTGGTACGCAAACGCTCATAAGCAAACACCAAACGGTTTTCGATGTTTTTCTTAGCGGCGTCTGATGCCTTCATGAGTTTTTCTTCGTCTTTTTGCGTCTCGCTGACAATAGCTTCTAGTTCGGCTTTTTTGCCATCGAGGTCGCCTTGTTTCATTTCTACACGCGCAACTGCTTCGGTCAAGGTTTCTTTCTTGAGGTCGATTTTGAGTTTAGCCTCTTTGGACTTTTTGTCGTGGAGTTTGATTTCGAGCTCTTGGAATTCGATTTCTTTAGAAAGAGATTCGAACTCGCGGTTATTGCGCACGTTGTTTTGCTGCTCTTTGTATTTCGCGATAGCGCCTTCGGCGTCTTTAACGGCTAATTTACGGTCAGAGATTTCTGTCTCAACTTCTTTGATTTCGTCGTTGATTTTGGAGACGCGTGTGTTGAGTCCGATGATTTCGTCTTCTAGACTTTGCACTTCTAAAGGAAGTTCACCACGGATGGTGCGAATGCGGTCGATTTCAGAGTCGATTTTCTGGAGTTCAAAAAGCGCATCTAATTTTTCTGCGATGGTACCTTCTTTTTTAGTTGCTGCTGCCATGGGCTATAGATAGTTAACGGGATTCGTATTCAACTTAGTTAAACGGACCGCAAAGTTAGCAAATTTTTCCGTAAGTTGTTCAGCTAAAAGTTCACTTGTGTATTGCTCACTTTCATAGTGTCCAATATCGGCAATTACGATTTGGTTCTCGGCGTCAAAAAATTCGTGGTATTTGAAGTCTGCGGTGATAAAAATATCGGCTTTAGCCCTGATGGCATCGGACAGCAGAAAGCTTCCCGAACCACCACACAAGGCTACTTTTTTTATTTTCTTAGGCAACAATTGCGTGTAGCGAATGACACCGCAATTGAATTTTTGTTTCAGTTCGCTCAAAAATGCCAGTGCATCGGTCGGTTCTGCTAGGTTACCGACCAGGCCAGCCCCTACAAATTGATGTGGGTTTTGTGTCGCCAATAATTGATACGCCACCTCCTCATATGGGTGTGCACTGCGCATGGCATTCAAAACCGCATTTACATGCTGCGCCTCCACGATATATTCCAATTTGAGTTCTGTTACTTCTTCGCGCTGCCCGGCGCTGCCGAGGTAGGGATTTGCTTTTTCATTGGGCCTAAAAGTACCTGTGCCGAGTGTTCTAAAATGACA
>RDZL01000064.1 GCA_004295165.1 Flavobacteriia bacterium | reverse complement strand
AGACCTCGCAAATCTCAGACAAACGCTCGTATTTGGCTTATTAGAGAACTTAGCCTTTAATCAGAACCGTCAGCAAGCAGATCTCCAAATTTTTGAATTTGGTCAAGATTACCAGACGCACCAAGATCAACACCAAGAAACGCCTCGCTTGGCCCTTGCCTTAATGGGAAAGCAAACGACTGAAAATTGGCAACAAACCAACGCAAGCAACCATTCGTTCTTTAGCCTCAAAAAAGAAGTCTACGCCATTTTAGAGCGCTTCGGACTCGCTCAGGCCTGCAAGGAAAGCGCTGCAGCAAATATCCTTTTCAAACAAGGCCTGCGCATTGATTGCGACCGACAAGCACTTGTTGAACTCGGCGAAATCAGTGCGCAACTTCAACAAGACCTCGACCTCAAACAACCTGTTTATTACGCACATTTTGACTGGAACAAACTCCTTGAGTTAGCCTCGAAAAGAAAAATTCGCTACCAAGAAGTCCCTAAGTCTTTTGCCGTAAGACGAGACCTATCCTTGCTTGTAGATCAAAACACCAGCTATCAAGCACTGCAGGTCTGCGCGCAAAAAGCCGAAACCAAACTCTTGCAAGACATCCAGCTTTTTGATGTGTACGAAGGCAAGAATTTACCTTCGGGCAAGAAATCTTATGCTTTGGCTTTCTATTTACAAGACGGACAGCAGACGCTAAGCGAAACGCAAATAGAAAAAGCGATGCAGCGCATCTTGAAGGCATTAGAGAACGATTGTGCAGCGCAATTGAGAAATTAAGTAGCGCTCTTGAGCAATTAAACGGCGTCTAGGTAGCGCTCGAGATTTGGATTGTCGGCGAGTTCTTCGGCGCCAATGACCATCAAGTTTTTAGCTTTAGTGCTGTCTAGCCAGAGATCAAAATTGGTGATGCCGACGCGCAAAGTTCCATTGATGTCAATTTTATGGACGGGCTTTTGTTGTTTGTCGTAGCGGGCTTTGATTTCCATCACCTCTTGCCCTAACTCTTGGTTCTGATTGAAAATGAGGAGGCTATCTGTGGTTTCGAAAAAATCTCCGGCCTTATCGTTGACCAAATGTACCTCACTAGCAACACTCGAAGCCCAAGACTGAACTTTGGAAGAAAATTTGTTGGAGGCCAATAAAGAGATCGACGATACTTTCATTCTTTTTTTAATTGTCCGCAAATATAGCACGAATAACGCCTCGCTTATTTGTCGTAGCCTAATATTTTTAAGTAATCTTGCGCAGTTTGCTCATTGCTAAACACTTCGGTCTGAATTTTTCCGTTTTCGTCGCGGGTAATGAGAATATGCTTGGGCTCTGGTATCAGGCAGTGCTTGAGACCGCCATAACCACCAATTGTCTCCTGATAGGCTCCTGTATTGAAAAATCCGATATAAAGAGTGTTGTTTTTATCAAACTTAGGCAGGTAAATGGCATTGGAATGCTGCTCTGAGTTGTAGTAGTCATCGGAGTCACAGGTGA
>RDZL01000230.1 GCA_004295165.1 Flavobacteriia bacterium | reverse complement strand
GATTTTACAGCTGGCATACTTGGCTTTGGCGTGGGTGTGGGTGCCGATGGTCTTGGGGCAACCGGAGCACTTGGCCTTGGAGCTGCTGGAGCACTTGGTTTGGATATAGATGGTGAAGCTGGTTTTGGATTGATCGATTGCGTCGGTCTTGGTGAAGCAGGTTCTCTGGGTTCAGCAGGCTTTGAAATCGAATTGTCTTTGTCTTGAGAATTAGGTTTCTCGACGTTTGTATTCGGTTTGTCGAGCGTTTGCGGACGGTTCGCAGGGTGCTTACCTTCTGCAAAAGTATGGGCGTTATTGTTCAGTGCCGGACGCTCCACCTTATTGAGAACAGTACCATTTGGGTTAGGAATATTTGGAGTTGGCGGCACGTTTGGTGCAATATTGAGGTAGCCTTGATCAAAAATACAACCACCCATTTCATCTGCGGGGACTCCCATTTGCGCACAACGCTGGCGAGCTTGCTCTCGACTTTGGGCATTCATTTGAGAGATGTTCATATGAACTCTAGGAAAGCTTCTATCAGTAAAATAAGCAGTTGTGGTACCCGGACGGTAGTCAAAAAGGGTTGTGTTGTCGGTGACGCGCCAGTCTTCGGCAAAGTTTTTAGCCAGATACGCTTGAAACTCTTGTTCTGCTATACTATTGATTTGAGAGGCCTCTCTCGAATCAAAAGCATACGCAGAAGCAACAGAAAGTGCGGCAATATTGTTAGGACGCGGCATATTGGTGCGGCTATTGAAATCGTCGTCTGAAAAGCCGTTGTTGTTGCCCAATAAGCCTTCGTATTGATTGCGATCGCAATCGAAGATGCCAACTGTAATATTGACAAATCCACGCGCACCTGATGACCTCACATCAATAACAGTAGTTTCACCAGTTGGCCAAGCGATGGTATAATTGCGGCCATCTAAGCGAATGACACCACCGTGCGGCAAGTAATAGCTTCTGCCCTGCAGCTGAATTGGCTGACCATTGAGGCGCAGTGGCGTTTGTTGGATGTCGTCGGGCTTTTCGGCTGCATAAAAACAGAGGCGGTCACCAGCAATATTCATGGCCACGGCTGCATTCAAAGAAAAATTCTCGTCTTGCGCGCGTTGGCGCGTTTGTACTTCAAACAAGCCATTGTTATTTTTAGACAAAACAAATTCACCTACCGTCTGAAAAGAATAGGTAGCTCTATCGTAAGATTTCAAATGCGGGTCGCCGTATGAGCGGCCATACGTACGGCTGCAAAAGCTATGTTCGAGCAAGGCTGCAAAAACGCCGAAATCTGTAGTTTGGCTATTACCTGTGCTGGCCACGCGTTGGTTCTCAAGCACCATTTGGCGGAGGTCTTGACGTTCTTTGGCCGGCATCATGCTCAGCATTTCATAAGGCGTGAAATCTTCGGGGAAGGTGCGATCTGGAATGGCTTGTTTGGAAGCAAGCGCTTGAATAGCTAAGGCCAACCAAGCCCCACGGATGTCGTCCCAGCGTTCGAGGTGCTCTTTAATTGGGGCAAAAGCAGCGCTCGGTGCTTGTGCAAAATGTTGGTTAACGAGCAGGCAACAGCCTACAAATAGAAGTATAGATTTTTTCATAGTTGATGATTTACTACAGGCCGTTTAGCAAGATTCGGGCCAAAATTATTCATTGAACTTGTAGCCGATACCTTTGATAGTAGAAATATAGTGGTCGCCAATTTTTTCGCGGATTTTACGGATGTGCACATCGATGGTGCGGTCGCCGACGATGATTTCGGTACCCCAAACTTTTTCTAGAATTTGCTCTCGCTTGAACACAAAATTGGGGCGAGAAACTAATAGGGCCAGCAATTCGAACTCTTTGCGGGGGAGCTGCAACTCTTGACCATCTTTTTCGAGGATGTATTTTTCGCGGTTGATATGGAAACTTGGTTTGGGTACCTCAACAGGTTTGTTGTGTTGACTGCGGCGCAGCATGGCCTGGATTCGAGACAACAACACTTTGGTTTTGATGGGTTTGGAGATGTAGTCGTCTGCACCGGCATCTAGTCCTGCAATTTGACTGTAGTCCTCGTTGCGGGCGGTCAGAAAGCAAATGAGGATATCTTGGTATTGGGCGTCAGCTTTGATGCGCTCGCAAACTTCTATGCCGTCTAGCACAGGCATCATGACATCTAGTAAAATCAGGTTAGGCTTTTGCTTTTGAATAAATTCCATACAGGCCATTCCATCTGCAACAGCGTCTACTTGATAACCTTCTTTTTGCAAATTGTATTGAAGTAACACACGGATATCTTCTTCGTCGTCTACAATAAGAATGTGTACAGGATTCATTGAGTAAAGTTAGGGATTCTAAAATTGGTAAAAAGTCACCACAAATAATTTTTATGAAAAAATTAACAAACTGACGTAACCCAATATTAAAAAAGCGCTTAACTTTGTAGCACTAGTAGTAGGTTTAGGTTAATAGTCAGGAGCTTTGGTTTACCAAGGCTCTTGGCTTTTATAGACGCTCATGAAAATCAAAATCCTCATGGTAGAAGACGATATCAGCCTTGGTATCGTCGTTTCAGATCAGCTCAGAGCCGATGGCTATGCCGTTACCCTCTGCGAAAATGGCGCAGAAGCACTTCGGCGCTTTCAAGAAGAGCCTTATCACCTCTGTATTTTTGATGTCATGCTCCCGGTCAAAGACGGTTTTACCCTCGCCCGAGACATCCGCAAGCAAAACGCCGAAATTCCCATCTTGTTTTTGTCGGCACGCAGCCGCACCGAAGATAAAATTGAAGGTTTCAATGCCGGTGCAGACGACTACCTCACCAAGCCATTTAGTGCCGAAGAATTGCAATTGCGCGTTAAAGCGCTGCTCAAAAGAGTCAAATTACAACCAGATTCTCCTGAAGTGAAAGTTGTGAAAATCGGGCTCTATACCTTTGATACCGAAAACTTTACTTTACAATCACCAAGTCAGTTGCTCACCCTCACCAAAAAGGAGGCCATGATTTTGCGCACCCTCTATAAATTCAAAAATCAGCTCATCCCTAGAGACGTCATCCTCAATTCTGTTTGGGGACAAGACGACTACTTTGTTGGGCGCAGCCTAGATGTATTCATTACCAAGTTGCGCAAATACCTCAAGGAAGACACGAGCATTCAGATCAATAACGTGCACGGCGTCGGTTTCAAGTTCGAATGTCAAGAATGAGCGCCCTGATCCTCCACCTCGAGACGAGTACCAAAATCTGCAGTGTTGCTATTTCACAAAACGGTGTCTTGCTCGCATACCAAGACCAAACCGGAGAAGGTTACATTCATGGAGAGGAGCTCACTTTGATGATACAAGCTTTACTTCGCCAAACAAACCTCAATCTTCAAAATATTTCGGCAATTAGTTACAGTTCTGGGCCAGGTTCTTACACCGGTTTACGCATTGGGCTTTCTACTGCTAAAGGGCTGTGTTTTGCTTTGCAAATTCCGCTCATCGCTATTCCTACCCACCAAATTCTATTTCAAATTGCCAGAGAAACGAGTTTAGCTACTGATGCTGAAGTTTTTACCCTGCTCGATGCCCGAAGAACAGAAGTATATATGCAAATATTTGATGCACAAGGAGCTACCCTAAGAGAACTACAATGCGCCCTCCTTGAAAATACCGTAGTTTCTGAGTTGAGTTCAATTATTGTCGTTGGCGACGCCAATGAGAAAGCAAAAACTTATTGGACCGACCCATCCATTCAATGGCTAGACCAAGCTCTTTGCGCAAAATTTCAAGCTGAACCTGCTTTCATGGCTTTTGAGATGAAAGCTTTTGAAGACCTCGCCTACTGCAGCCCCATTTATTTGAAAGGCGCCAATGGCGTACTGCTCTGAATAACCCTTTGGTTACCGGCCGCATCACTTACCCGAATTTCTATGCTAGTTCCTGGCAAAAACGGAACCTCAAATTGTGCACGCAATAGCTGATTTTTGGCATCGTAATACGCCGGGATCCACTTGCCATTTTGCCAACAGCTGTAGCTAGCTACGCCAGAAAAATCGTCTTTCAGCAACCATGTCCAGGCCCCATTGTTCAGGCTGTCTAGCTTGTTATTGGCCTGACCAATAAGTGTAGGCGCGAGTTCATCTTTTCGCAAACCAAATGTACCCAACATTTTGGCTTCAGCACATAGTTTCCCGTCTTCAAATCGACAGGCTAAGGGTGCTCCGTTCATTGTAAGGACATACTGCTCGGCCGCTGAGCTGTCCTTAAACTGATAACTGAGGTGAACCTGACGCGCGAGCTGAACCTGACCCGAACCAATGCGTTTGGAAGGCAAATCTATGCTTTTTCGAACCGGTTCAAAAAAAGTAAAGGAATCGATTTGCAGCTTCCAAAGTCCTGACTCATAGCTGTAAGCCTCATTGGGCATCCAATGACTTTGTGAGTTGTAGGTGTTTTTGGCAGGCATTTTTGGATGCAGATAAGCCACCCAAAGTTCATATTGGCATTCATTGCCATTGACATCGCGCAGCATAATTGCAAAATGCGTGCTGTCCATTGCTCCTATCTCGAAAGAACCATTGCCTTCATAAGGGTAAATTGTGAGCGGATTATACGGCGCCCTAAACAATTTCTGAAATTTCTTCTTGGTGCTTTGCGCATATGCAAAATCGTGATGGGTATTGATGTAGCGCGCGTCAGCAAAGTCTATTTCGTCAAGTTCAAATGCAAAATGACCCTCCTTTTCTGTCCAGACTTCAGCACTAAACAAACCAAGACTCCGGCCCGCTTTACTAAAATAATCCTCCACTTGTATAGCTATTCCGATCCGGTCGCCTTCTCTGAGAAAACCCGCAGGTAATTGTGTTTTGAGCGTTTTCTGTGGCGCGCCGAGCACAAGCGATTTGGCAGGCACTTCAAAACCGTTTTGGTCTATTGCATAGATACGCATCCCGCTGAGCACAGGCTGCCCAGAATCACTCACCTTGAAACCATGCAGCAACGGATTGAGCGCACGTTCTGTTTTGGTGTCGCGCAATTCAAAATGTAAATGTGGCCCGCTCGACCCACCTGTATTGCCTGAAAAAGCAATTTGCTCCCCCTTATGCACCGGTATTTGATGAGGACCAAGAAGTACATCGATTTCATTCTGCGCTAAAATGGCTGCAGTATCCAAATATTTTTTTTGAATGTGTGCGGCAAAACGATTGCAATGCGCATAAACAGATGTATAGCCGTTCGGATGATCAATATATAATACCCAACCATAACCCACAGACGACACTTTCATGCGGGAGACATAACCATCGGCAATGGCATAAATTGGCAGGTTTTCCTTTCCGGCTGTTCGGATATCGATGCCCATATGAAAATGATTGGGGCGTAAATCTCCAAAACCTGCACTGAGTTCGACAGGCGAGGCCATTGGCAGCACCCATGAAGTGTCACAATTTAAGATTTGTGCACTCGCGAAATGACCGAAAAACAGCGCGTAACAAAGGAAGTACTTGAGCATCTTCAAATCTACGCAAGAAAAAATAGAAAAACCTTCCCGATTTTTGCGGGATGTAAACGAATGCTTGTTAACTTTGTACAAAGTCGACGCTTAACATGACTGAGAACCTCAATACGCTCATAGAAGATATCCGCTCCCGCAGCTTGCAAATTGCAGCTGAATTGAAAACCGAACGTGCTCAGCACGAGGTGCTTCAAGGTGAATTGCGCCGTATCCAAGAGCTTTATCAAGCAGAACATGCTCAGGTAAAGCAACTAGAAGCCACCATTGAAGAACTCAATGTATCATTGGCGGAGGCCCAAAACAAAGTCGTAGAGGTTCCTGTTGCCACAAGCAGTCGCAACGCAGCGGAAATCGACGCACTTGTGAAAGAAATTGAATTCTGTATAGATAAGCTCAAGCAAGCCTAAATGAGTAAAGTAGCTCTTAAAATCAATATTGCTGGTCGCAGTTACCCGTTAAATGTTCCAGCGGCTGAGGCAGAAGCCGTCAGCGCAGCAGCTGCCGATATCAATAAAGCCATTGAATTGCTTCGCAAAAACTATGCAGTGAACGATAACCAAGATTTATTGGCGATGTCGGCCTTACAACTGCTTACCAAAGCAAAAGCCGAAGCAAAACCAACTGTAATAGAGCCCAACTATGCCGATATCGAAGCGGCACTAGAAGCCCTCAAACAAGACTTGAGCAACGTTCAATAACTTTCCAGTGCCAACCTCTCCCGACTACAAATGTCAGTAGAATGGATATCGTATGGTTATTAATAGGATTACTTGGCGGCGGTGTC
>RDZL01000229.1 GCA_004295165.1 Flavobacteriia bacterium | reverse complement strand
GGTTAGATTGAGTGTTTGAGCGTCGTTGGCCACCAAATTAAGGACTTGCGTTGGGAACAACGGATTGGCGGGTTGGCTCACCGTAATAATTGCGGCTTGATTCAATGTCGCAAAGCGAAACACTATTGGGCGGTCGCCGTGGCTTTGTGCCACTTCAGGTGCCACAAACCAAAAGAGCGTATCGAGTTGAGCATTTGCTTCAAAATTGATAATGAATAAGAAAAAGAGGAGCCAAGATTTCATTTGAGTCGCTTTATACCCTTAAAATTAAAGGTTTACAAGCGTTTGTGCAATCTTTTCAACGCAATTCAGGCCATCAATTGCTGCAGATACAATACCTCCCGCATAGCCAGCACCTTCGGCTATGGGGTAAAGGTTGGTAATTTGGGTGTGTTGAAAACTGATAGGATCGCGTGGGATCAGGACGGGTGAGGAGGTGCGTGATTCAGGTGCGTGCACAACGGCATCGTTGGTGATGAATCCGGGCATCTTTTTATCAAAATCGAGGAATGCTTGTCGCAGACGCTCGTAAACGAACGAAGGAAATATATCTTTGAGTTGCACACTCACGATACCAGGCTGGTAAGAAGATCTAGGGAAGGAGGTGCTTTTGCGGCCGTTCACAAAATCTGCGGGTACTTTTTGGGTTTGGCCCGCTGCCATCCAGCATTTGTGTTCAATTTCTTTTTGGAAGTCAAGGCAAACAAACGGATCACTTTCATTTTTAAAGTCGCTTGGTTCAATTCCAACGACAATGCCTGAATTGGCGTAAATGTTATTGCGCTTAGATGGTGACCAACCGTTGGTGACCACTTCTCCGTCAGCGGTTGCACATGGCGCAATGATGCCACCAGGGCACATGCAAAATGAATACACGCCACGATTGTCTACTTGTGTAACTAAACTGTAAGAAGCTGCAGGAAGGTAGTCATCGCTCAGGCGGCCGTGGTATTGTAGTCCATCGATATATGCTTGGGTGTGCTCCACTCTAACGCCAAGTGCAAATGGCTTGGCTTTAATGGCGATGTTTTTGCACTGTAAAAGTTCAAAAATATCCCGTGCTGAATGCCCTGTAGCCAGGATCAGTTTAGCGACAGGAATTTGCTGTGAATGATTGATTTGTATGCGCTCAATCTTACCGTTCGAAATATCGAGATCGGTGAGTTTGTGTTCAAAATGGATTTCGCCACCTGAATCAATGATTTGCTGTCGGATGGCTTCTATGAGTTGCGGTAGTTTATTGGTGCCAATATGTGGGTGCGCATCGATGAGGATGTCTTCCTTGGCTCCAAACTGTACGAGCCATTCGAGTACTTTTTGGACATCGCCACGTTTTTTTGAACGCGTATATAGCTTTCCATCCGAGTAAGTGCCGGCCCCGCCCTCGCCAAAACAATAATTGGATTCAGGGTTGAGCTCATGGGCTTTAGTCAGTTTGGCAAGGTCGCGCCTACGCGCCCGGACATCTTTGCCGCGTTCAAATACGATTGGTTTGAGCCCCTGGGTCACTGCTTGCAACGCGGCAAAGAGTCCAGCTGGGCCAGCACCAATAATGTGTACTACTGGTGCATCTGGTGCCAGCAATTTGAATTCTTGGTGCTCAAAACGAGGCGCAAGCACAGTGATTATTGCAACATCAAAGCTCGCATTGACTTTTATTTGTCTTTGCCGCGCGTCAATACTGCGCTTGCGCCAACGAAATTCAAGTTGTGTTTGTGCGTCTAGCGCTAATTCTTTGCGGATACGCTGCTCCAAAAAGTTGCTATCCTTGGCTTCTTCAGGGCTACATACAAAGTTGACAACCTGACTCATCCTTCAAAAATCAAGGAGAAATACCAAGCGCGGTTGTAGAGCTGGTCAATCGGGTTAGACACCGGAGTGAAGTCTTGGATAAAGCTGCTCTTGAATCCGTGACTATATTTGAGCTCTAGGCCAAATTTGAAATAGGGTGCAAAAAATTCTACGCCTGCACCAATTTGACCCTGCCAATCGTTCTTTTTGATTTTGACGAAGGGGTCGTAAAAATTTTGAGAAGCATCTTGCTGAGACTGAAGGTCAATGGCGTATTGCATGCCAAAAAGAGAGTAAGCCGTAAAGTTGTTGTAGCGTTTGGTTCGGAATTGGAGCATCATGGGAAATTCCAGATTGGTAGAATTGACGCGTTGTTGGCCGCTGCCATTTAAAAACCAAATGGTGTCAAGGCTTTTGTAATTGAGCACGCGCTCTTGAAAAGAGAGTGTTGGGATGAAGCGAAAACGAATGGTGGGCGTGCCAAGTTTGACAGTAGTCAGGATGCCGAGTTGCCCGCCAGGTTGTGCATCGTTGGTGAGCGAAAGCAATTGATATTGATTGTAGGCATTGGTTTTGGGCATGACGGTGAAGTCAGAGCTATTGACACCGAGCATAAAGCCAAAATGAATAAAGCGTTTGTCGAAATTTTTATAACGCTGCTGTTTTTGGGTTTGAGCCATTGTGGTCAAGCTGCACAAAAAACAAAAATAGAGGAGCAAACGCATGTCTGACTAACGATTCTTAGGGTGGTTTATTGTTGTGTGGGTTTTTGGCCGATGTAAATACTGGCAATGCCGCCACTCAAACGAATTTGTTTGTGCGCGAGGTAACCCACTTTTTCGAGTACGTTCATAAAATCAGCGCCCTCTGGAAATGCAGCAACGCTTTCTGGCAAATAGGTATAAGCGCGTTCGTCTTTGGAGATGTATTTACCAAATAACGGAATAAGGACCTTTGAGTAAAAGCCAAAAAGTTGCTTGATGGGGAAGGCCTTAGGTTTTGAGAACTCTAAAACGATAGTTTGCCCACCAGGTTTAAGAACGCGGAGCATTTCGCCAAGCCCTTTTTCTAAATTTTCGTAGTTGCGCACACCAAAACCAACCGTAATGGCATCGAAAGTAGCGTCTGCAAAAGGCATGTTTTCGGAGTCGCCAAGTTGCATATCAATGATGTGGTCAAAAGCGCGTTTTTTCATTTTCTTTTTACCAACCTCTAGCATGCCAGCTGAGATGTCCATACCAATAATTTGATCTGGCTTGAGGCGCAAGCAGGCTATGGCAAAGTCGCCAGTACCGGTGGCTAAGTCTAAAATGACTTTGGGCTGCTGAGCTTGTAGTTGCTTAACGGCTTTTCTGCGCCAAAGGTGGTCAATGCCCAAAGACAAAAAGTGGTTGAGAAAATCGTAGTTCGCAGAAATGTTATTGAACATTTGCGCTACTTCTTCTTTTTTGGATTGACCTGAGTCGTAAGGCTTGACAACTTTTTGAGACATAGCTTAAGCGTTAATTTGGAGTGCTTCTTCAAGCAATTTTTGTTTGTTGATACTGACCACACCAGATTGCTCGCAAACCAAGCCACCAGCTAAATTCGCAATTGTGGCAATAGTGGTAGGAGAGGCGCCACAGATCAGGCAGAGGCAAGTGGTGGCAATGACGGTGTCTCCGGCGCCAGATACGTCGGAAATGTTGCGTAAATGTGCAGGGTGGTAATGGTGCTGCTGGCCATCGTAAAGTTGAACGCCGTGTTCGGAAAGTGTAACAAATGTATAACGACTTTCTAAGTGCTGTTGCAATTCTTCAATTGCTGCGTTCAAGGCACTAGGCTCTTTTTGGTAATCAAATGTTACTTGCAGCCCTTCTTTGAGTTCTTTTAAATTAGGCTTGAAAAGTGTGCAGCCTTTATACGCAAAGAAATTTTTCTTTTTGGGGTCGACGACAACTGGAATTTCCAAGGCCTTGGCCTCGGCAATGATCCATTGGATGAGTTCGGTTGTGAGCACGCCTTTGTTGTAGTCCTCGAGTAAAATACCGTCAATACCTTGCTTGAGCAAAGCACTAATGCCGCTTTGGAGCGCTTGCGTTTCAGCTGTGCTGAGGTCGTGTTGGTCTTCGCTGTCGATGCGCAGCATTTGCTTGCCCGAAGAAAGTACTCTTGTTTTGATGGTTGTTTTTCTTTCGGTAGATTGGACCAGCGCTGCCGTATTGATGCCGGCTGCTAAGAACATTTTTTGGAGTTCTTGGCCTGCGTTGTCTTGGCCAATGACGCTGGCAAGTAAGGCCTCTGCGCCCAAGGCGATGAGGTTGAGTGCTACATTGCCCGCACCTCCAATGCGCTGCTCTTGCGATTGTAGGTCTACCACCGGAACAGGAGCCTCGGGGCTCATGCGCTGTACGTGGCCATGAAAGTAGGCGTCGGTCATGACGTCTCCAATGACCAATACACGCTTGCCGTTAAAAGCTTCGAAGAGCGCTTGTGTTTGCATGTTTTATTGGAGTTGCGCGAGTGCGTTTGAAATGCGGTCTACGGCTTTTTGCAGGGTTTCTTCTGATGCGGCATAACTGATGCGAAAGCAATTAGGGTCGCCGAAGGCAGCGCCGCCAACGCAAGCCACCAATGCAACTTCTAATAAATACATACAGAGGTCGTCAGAATTATGGATGGTTTGGCCGTTGTAGCTTTTGCCAAAATAAGAAGAGCAGTCAGGGAATACATAAAATGCGCCACCCGGATTATTGACCTTGAGGCCGGAAATCTTGCGCAAGCCGCTCAAAACCAGGTTGCGACGGCTTTCAAACGCAGCGATCATATCTTTGAGTACTATTGGGTCTGCATTCATGGCGGCAATGGTTGCGCGCTGTGTAATGGAACAAGTGGCCGATGTAAACTGACCTTGCACTTTATCGCAGGCTGCAGCAATTTCTTTAGGCGCACCAATATAGCCCAAGCGCCAGCCGGTCATGGCCCAGGCTTTGGAAACGCCGTTAACGGTCACAACTTGATTGTATATTTCTGGAAACTGCGCAAGGCTTTCGTGCTTGCCAATAAAATTAATGTGCTCGTAGATTTCGTCTGACATCGCTACAATTTGTGGGTATTTAGCCAACACGCGCGCGAGGTCTTGGAGTTCTTCTTTGCTGTACACCGAGCCTGTTGGGTTGCAAGGTGTAGAAAACATGAGGAGTTTGGTTTTTGGTGTAATGGCTGCTTCGAGGTCGGCACCAGTGATTTTGAAGTCTTTGTCTATGCCTGCGGCAATCACAACCGGAACACCTTCTGCGACCTTGACAATCTCTAAATAAGAAACCCAATATGGAGCAGGAATAATGACTTCGTCTCCGGGATTGATGAGGCTCAATACCAAGTTGGCAATGCTTTGCTTGGCGCCCGTAGAGACCACGATTTGGTCTTTTGTGTAGGTGAGGTTGTTGTCGCGTTTGAATTTGTGTGCAATGCTATCGCGGAGGTCGTCGTAGCCAGGTACGGGTGTGTAGGTGGTGTAATTTTGTTCCAATGCCTCAACAGCAGCTGTTTTAATGAAGTCAGGAGTATGGAAATCGGGCTCTCCTAATGAGAGCGAAATGATGTCTTTTCCTTGGGATTTGAGCTCGCGGCTTTTTTTAGCCATTGCAATGGTTGCAGACTCTTCCATTGCCAGTAAACGTTCAGATAATTGGATCATGAAATAGGGTTTGTGCAAAGGTAGTAATTTGTGCTGAATTGACTTACCTTTGCAGCATGCGTATTGATATTCTCACCGTACTTCCTGAGTTGCTCACAAGCCCTTTTGCAGCTTCGATTATGCAGCGTGCCCAAACCAAAGGTCATGTCGAAATCCATGTCCATAATTTGCGCGATTACGCCGACAACAAACACCGCAATATCGACGATTACCAATACGGAGGCGGGGCAGGTATGGTCATGAGCGTTGTACCGATCTCCAAAGCTATAGATGCATTGCAGGCCGAGCGCAGCTACGACGAGATCATTTACATGACGCCAGATGGCGCTTTGCTTGAACAAACTACTTGTAATTCCCTTTCACTTGCACAAAACATCTTGATTTTATGTGGGCACTACAAAGGTGTAGACCAACGCGTCCGCGATTTGTATGTGACCAAAGAAATTTCGATTGGTTCGTATGTCTTGAGTGGCGGAGAATTAGCTGCTGCAATTGTAGTCGATGCGATGGTGCGCCTCATTCCGGGTGTGCTCAACGATGAAACTTCAGCGCTTACCGATTCTTTCCAAGATGGCCTTTTGGCGCCACCTGTGTATACCCGACCTCCGGTTTTCAAGGGTCTGGAAGTACCTGAGGTCTTGCTGGGGGGCAATCCTAAAGAGGTAGATGCATGGCGAGAAGCACAAGCCTATGCCAGAACCAAAGAAAGAAGACCAGATCTTCTAGAGGAGTAATTAGTCCGCTATAATTTCAATATTCGCAAATCTTAACAAAACTGTTTTTGATCCGTGCTGCGGAAAGAAAATAGTGGCTTTTTTGTCGGCGCCTTGACCTTCTAATTTGAGTACCTTTCCTTTTCCGAAACGCTCGTGCATAATGTTGTGGCCTACCATCAAGCCAGGTGTGCTGTCCGTTTGATTTGTCGTTTTTTGTTGGCTCACTTCTTTGAGCGAGCGCAATTGTGGTGGGGTGCCCAAGGGCTTATTGAGGCCTCCAGAAAAACCGCGATCAAAACCACCTGAGCCCATTAAAGAACGGCTATTAGATGCCCTGCTCACCGACTCAAATTGCAAATATTGTGGATCGATTTCATCGATGAAGCGCGAGGGTTCACACATAATGGATTGCCCCCAAGTAAAGCGGCTGGTGGCGTAAGAGAGCATACAGCTGCGCATGCCGCGGGTGAGTGCAACATAAAACAAACGGCGTTCTTCTTCAAGTTCTGAGCGCGAATTGAGCGCCATTTGAGAAGGAAAGAGGTTTTCTTCCAGACCAACAATATAGATATGCGGAAATTCAAGACCCTTACTGGAGTGGATGGTCATGAGGCTGATGTGGTTGCGGTCTTCGGGTTTGTCTTGGTCGGCATCTGTGAGCAGTGCGACGTCCATCATGAAGTCTGCGAGGGTGCGCGGCACATCGGCTTCGGCTCCGCGCACAAATTCTTGGATACCCGCCAAAAGTTCTTCAATGTTCTGAAAG
>RDZL01000228.1 GCA_004295165.1 Flavobacteriia bacterium | reverse complement strand
AGAAGCACTAATTCTTGTTACTTACTGTAACGCAAAAAGCCGGCTCACGCCGGCTTTTTTTATGTCTAATTCATGCCTTAAGCACTATAAATTGCTTGGTACTGGGTTTGGTATTTCTCAAGTATTTTTTTGCGCTTGAACTTGAGTGTTGGCGTAAGTTCGCCTCCTTCAATGGTGAACTCTTGCGGTAAGAGTTTGACTTTTTTGAGTTGTTCCCAAGAACCGTATTCTTTATTGATCGCTGCAATTTCTTCATTGATGCGATCTATCAATAACTGGTTCTCAATAATGGTTTCGTTAGTGCTATTTGAAAAATCTAGTGCATGACGCTGCGCCCATTCTTTTACAAAAGCAAAGTTGGGAACAATAAATACAGCTGGGAATTTCTCGCCCTCACCTATTACCATGGCCTGCTCAATAAAACGTGATTGCTTGAGTCGGTTTTCCATGGCTTGTGGCACGATATACTTGCCACCAGAAGTCTTGAAAATCTCTTTTTTGCGGTCGGTGATCTTCAAAAACTTGCCTTCTTGGAAGGTGCCGATATCACCGGTGCAGAACCAACCGTCGGCATCAAAAACTTCATTGGTGGCTTCTTGATTTTTATAGTAACCCATCATGACGTTTGGTCCTTTGACAAGGATCTCGCCGTCTTCAGCAATTTTGACCTGTACGTTTTCTACTAGCGGGCCAACCGAGCCAATTCGGATACCAGTATTGAAGTTATTGACCGTTACCACAGGGGAAGTCTCGGTGAGGCCATAACCTTCGAGAATTGGAATATCTGCTGCCAAAAAGATTCTGGCTAAGCGCGGTTGTAGCGCCGCAGAGCCAGAGGCAATAGCCTTGACGTTGCCGCCAAGCGCCTCTTGCCACTTCGAGAAAATAAGCTTGCGCGCGATTGCCAATTTAACTTTATAAGATACTGATTTACCAATGACGTCGTAGTCTTCGGCAACACCAACAGCCCAAAAGAAGAGTGCGCGTTTGACACCAGAGAGCTCATCTCCTTTGGCCATAATTTTGTCGAATACCTTTTCTATCAAGCGCGGTACAGCAGAGAATACATCGGGCTTTACTTCGCGGATGTTGTCGCCGATGGTATCCATCGATTCGGCAAAGTGAATGGAGCACCCAATGTACATATACAAATAATGAAGCATGCGCTCATAAATATGACAAACCGGAAGAAAACTCAAGACTTTCGAATTTTTATCGGCTGGAATTGGATCTATACATGCCGAAACCGTAGCGAGGATATTGGCATGTGAGAGCATGACACCTTTAGGGTTGCCAGTTGTACCCGAAGTATAGATGATGGTAGCCAAATCTGTGGTTTTTACATCGCGCATGCGTTGTTCAACGACCTCGATTTCGGTTTGGCCTTTGGACGCTTCAATTGCCGACCAATGCGGGCAGTTGGGCAGCTGATCAAAAGCAAATAGATGTTTGAGCGTAGGTACTTCACTTCGGATCGAACTGATTTTGTCTACCAACTCTTGGTTAGAAACCACACAGATTTCAACCCCAGCATCGTTGAGGATGAAACGGTAATCTGATTCAGAAATATTGGGATAAAGCGGCACTAAAATAGCCCCAACTTGTTGCACGGCGATATCGAGCACATTCCATTCAAAACGGTTTGAGCTGGCCACGGCAACGCGATCACCAGCTTGCACACCCATGGAGATGAGCCCGCGCGAAACATTCATGGCTGCATCGAGGAAGTCGGCGGTGGCAAGCGGAACCCAAATGCCTTTTGTCTTGGTGACAAACATGTTGGGATTAGGGTAATTCTTAAGTTGATGTCTAGGGACATCGAATAAACGATCTATAGTTAGCATACAATAGGTTTGGTGCCGAAAAATAGCAATATTGTTTCAATTAAAGAAACAAAATCACAAAAAGGATGATGAGGGCCAGGCTAATGAGGTTGAGCACAAAACCGTAGCGAATCATGTCTTTGATGCGCAAAAAACCCGAGCCAAAAACAATAGCGTTGGGCGGTGTGCCGACAGGCATCATGAAAGCCAAACTAGCACCAAGTGTGAGTGCCATAGCCAGCGGAACCAAAGGCAAGCCTGTCTGATGGGCAAAAATGCCAACAACGGGAATAAATAGCGTAACCATGGCCAAATTGGAGAGCACTTCAGAAATAAAAATAGCCAACGTGGTGAGGATGGTAATTGCCAGTAGAAGACCGGTGCCGTGGAATGATTCAAAAGTGCTCGCCAAAAACTGCAGCACCCCATTTTTTTCGAGTACTGCGGCCAAAGCCAAGCCACCACCAAAAAGCAAGAGAATGCCCCAAGGTAATTTTTCGGTATCTGACCAACGCAAGACTTTTTCTTTAGCCGTTTGGCCACTCGGCATTAAGAACATAGCCAATGCACCTAAAATTGCGGCGTTTTCATCGCGATAGTTGATGTTTAAATAAGTTCCGATGGCTTCGCGGAAAATCCAGAGGCCAGCTACAATAGAGAAGATCCAAAGCACGCGTTTTTGAGCTTTGGACCAAGGAAGCGTATGGAAATTCAGGTCGTGGACATCTTTTCGCTCCTCACCTAATAAATAATTGAAAATGAGAAACATCAACAATAACAACAGAATAGCGAGTGGCATGCCGATTTTCATCCAGTCGAAAAAACTGATCTCGATGTTGAAACTTTCGGAAAGAATGCTCGCCATTTGCGTATTGGGCGGCGAGCCAATGAGCGTTCCTACGCCACCAATATTAGAAGCATAGGCAATGGAAAGCATCAAAAATACGCTGAATTTTGATTGGCGATGTGCGGGTGGCAGGGCCTCTACGACAGCAACAGCCATTGGCAGCATCATGAGTGCCGTAGCGGTGTTGGAAATCCACATCGAGATCAGACCCGTACTGAGGATGAAACCGAGTAGTATATTCGACTTTTTATCGCCGACTACAGCAATAATTCTCCTGGCAATTTGCTCGTGCACACCCCATTTTTCGAGTGCTAGTGCCATTACAAAGCCGCCAAAGAATAAAAAGATATTGGAATCGCCGTAGCATTGTGCGAGGTCTTTGGGGGTGAGTAGACCAAACGGAACTGCAAGTAATAGAGGGAGCAACGCCGTAAGATAAACTGGTATCCATTCGGAAATCCAGAGCACGACCATTAGTCCTGCCAATAACAGAGCAAGTGTAAAATCGTCAAAAACCCACATTGGGCAAAGGGATTTATTTGTTGAGCCCGTTGAGCGCGTCTACGAAATAATTCGCTTTTGCCTCGACTTCGTTTGCAATAGCACGGAACTCAGCCTTGCCTTTTGCTTGATTCATTTTGGTCAGCATTTGATCTTGAAACGAAGCTGCTTCATCGATGAGCTTAGCCGAACGGTCTGCTTTGTCTGGAGCTGTCATTTCAAAAAAGAAGCATTCTTCTACCACATCAAAAACCATTTCGTTGATGTTTCTTTTGAGGATTCGTTTGTTGGCCATAACTCTTAATTTTTGACAAATGTACACTTTTTCGGGCTATTTTTGCACATGTCTTATCCCCTACTGACCATCGCCAAAGGCAAAGAGCACTCTATTCAACGCAAACACCCTTGGGTCTTCTCTGGGGCTTTGGCTGGCGACACCTCCGAATTGCAAGATGGCGACCTCGTGTGCCTCACGACCAAAAAACAACAAATTCTTGGTATCGGCCATTTCCAGCACGCGACTATTTCTGTCCGGATCCTCAGCTTTGATTACGAAACCATAGACGAGGCTTTTTACGAACGACGCCTTTCCAATGCCTACCAACTGCGCTTGCGTATTGGTTTGCTCAACGCCAATAACAATATCTTTCGCTTGTGTCATGGCGAGGGAGATTTATTGCCCGGGCTCATCATCGATTTTTACAATGGTGTCGCAGTAATTCAATGTCATTCCTTTGGGATGCACCGTCAAGTAGAACTCATTGCACAAGCACTCCAAAAGGTAATTGGCAAAGACCTCAAGGCCATTTATCACAAATCGAGCGACACCCTTCCCAAAAGAGAGGTGGCAGTAGAAGGAGCCGCAGATGGCTATTTATTTGGAGAAGTGGCTACTCCACACCTAGCGCTAGAAAATGGCGTTCAATACCAAATTGACTGGATCAATGGGCAAAAGACTGGCTTTTTTATCGACCAACGCGAAAACCGGGCACTACTCGGCAAATATGCGCAGGGCAAAAAAGTCCTCAACACCTTTTGTTATTCAGGTGGCTTTAGTTTGCAAGCGCTGCAACACGGCGCAACACTCGTACATTCCTTGGACAGCTCTAAAAAAGCAATTGTACTGACCGAAGCCAATGTGGCACTCAATCAGTTTGAAGAAAGACATGGCTCAATAGTGGAAGACGCCATGGATTACATGAAAAACCTGCCCGAAGACTACGACATCATTGTATTGGATCCGCCGGCATTTGCCAAGCACCGAGACAAACGCCACCAAGCCATTCAAGGCTATAAGCGCCTCAACGCCCACGCCATTCGCCAGATCAAACCAGGTGGGCTCATCTTTACCTTCTCTTGCTCACAAGTGGTAGATACCCTGCTTTTTACCAATACCGTCATTGCTGCAGCTATTGAAGCGGGGCGTTCTTGTCGTATTTTGGAGCAACTCCACCAACCTGCAGACCACCCTATTCAAGCTTTTCATCCAGAGGGCGCTTATCTCAAAGGGCTCGTCATCCAAATCGATTAAATGCTCGCACTCAATTACAAGACAATTTTAGGTGTGGCCCTGCCCATGATGGTGACGGGCTTTATTCAATCGATTGTCTTGCTTACCGATGCCTCATTAATTGCAAGGTATTCAACTGAGGCCTTTGATGCTGTCGGCAACGCGGGCTTGCTCTACGTGACCTTATTTATGTGTTTGGCAGGTATGGCCGATGGTGCACAAATCATTATTGCCCGCAGAATTGGTCAGCAAAAACCAGAGCTCATTGGCCAAGTTTTTGGCAGTACAGTTTGGGTTTTGTGCGCCTTGGCGCTTAGTCTATTTGGGATCCTCTATTTTGTGATGCCCAATTTGGTTGAAGCCTATTCAGAACAAGCAGAAATTGCCCAACTTCAGGGCATTTATATCGAGCAGCGGAGTTTTTCGCTGTTTTTTGCCATGATTACCCTTTCTATCCAAGCATTTTTCTTAGCTGAAGGAAAGTCATGGGTGGTGCTCGTTACCTCTGTACTTACGGCAAGTTCAAATGCTGTATTGGCCTACGCTCTTATTTTTGGTGAATTCGGACTGCCCGAAATGGGCATCAGAGGCGCTGCCTTAGCTTCCACTATTGCCGACGGCCTTGGTATGGTGAGCATGCTTTGCTTTTTATTCTTCTCCAATGAACAAAAAAAATACAAACTCCTCGCCTATTTCAAGGTAGACTTTAGCTCTATAAAAGAGTTGCTCAAAGTTGGCAGTCCGCTCATGTTACAAGGTTTTTCGGCGCTGGCCACCTGGACACTCTTCTTTACTTGGCTCGAACAAAAAGGCACTTTTGATCTCACGGTTTCACAGAATATCCGCTCCATTTATTTCTTGGCTTTTGTACCCATTTGGGGCTTTGCAGGCACTACCAAAACTTATATTTCACAGTATTTAGGCGCCAAAAAAATGGAGCAAATCCCGCAAATTCAGAGAAAAATTCAGTTGCTCACGGTTTGTTTTATGCTGCTGACTTTTCACGGGGCACTGCTGTATCCTGAAACAATGATCAGAATGGTGAACCCCGCAGAAGCGTATGTAACCAAAAGTGCTGAAATCCTGAAACTCATTGCGATATCTATTTTGCTCTTTGGTTTTATTTCAGTTTATTTTCAGACTATTCACGGCAGTGGTAATACGCTACACTCCATGCTTATTGAGTTTTTTACGGTAGGTGTTTATAGCATCTTTTGTTACCTATTCATCAAGGTTTGGGCGCTAGATGTCTATTGGATTTGGACGGTAGAATACATTTATTTCGGGATATTAGGAATCGTTTCTATTACGTATCTCCAAAAATATAATTGGCAAAACAAACAAGTATGAGTGCAGGACTTCGAATCGTGTTTATGGGTACGCCCGCTTTTGCAGTGCGTATTTTAGATGAGCTCCACCAAAGTCAGCACCAAGTAGTTGGTGTAGTGACCGTTGCAGACAAACCGGCTGGACGCGGCCAACTCATGCATCAAAGCGCTGTGAAAACATATGCACTCGCGCAGCAATTACCTTTACTGCAACCCGACAGACTCCGCGACGACACCTTCCTTGCAGCGTTACAACAGTGGCAGGCCGATGTGTTTGTAGTGGTTGCTTTTAGAATGTTACCCGATGTTGTTTGGAAGCTCC
>RDZL01000063.1 GCA_004295165.1 Flavobacteriia bacterium | reverse complement strand
ATACCTGCAAAATCATTTTCTCAAGATTTGCTTTATAAACTTGGGGGTCGAAGGCCTCGTAGCTGCAATGTGCATCATTGGTACCTACCGAGAAAATAAATAAATCAGGAGCCCGCAATTGCAAATCTCGGCTGAAATTGGCGTTGGCTAGATACGTGGGCAAGCTGGCGCCGTTGATGCCGATGGCAGTGTAGGTGATGCCCGGTAAGTCATTTAAAAACTCAAAACCAAAAAGCTCAAGCGTAAATGGTGTTGAGGTGGTCTTGACAAAAAGTAAGTCCAGGGAATCGAGGTGGTCTGAAAAGCGAATTTCGGTGTAACCCATTTCTGGAAAATGGGTGAGTTCAGTTACTAAAAGTTCTTGGTCTCCGAAATTGAGTTCGTAAGGGAATTCACCTGTGTTGTGGTAAATCCGAAGGCGATCAAAAGGAGGCTTCACGAGGGTGCGCAGGTGCTTGAAGTTGATCACAACCAAAGAGTCTGGACACGAAATAGCTGCGCCACTGAGGCCGTAATCGAAGTCTTCTGGGCGCTGATTGACGCTGCGAAAACCCTTCCAGGTATTTGGCGATGAAAAATTATAATTCGTCGGATTATTGGTGTGGGCCAAACTGTAAGGAAATACCAAACCGCGCTCGCCACTCAAGCCTGGCCAGTTAGACTGTAAAAAAGTGCGAAAGTCGTGGGAATAAATATCGGCCTGCAAGTGAGAGCCGCCAATATGATAAAAATTGAGCTTGCCCTCGCCTGTCTCGATCATTTGGGTAAGCACACTATTGAGGTGGAGCCAATTGGGGCTTTCTGTGCCAAAAAATTGAAACTGGTTGCATTGTACCTCGACAAAAGGATAATTTTTGGCAATTTCTTGCTCAACGGCGCTGAGTGAATCATTCGTGCAGAGCGCTGGATATTGTCCAAAAGCAAATAAGGGTAAAATAAAGAGCACTAAAAAGCGTCTCATTGTTCGCCCCCCTTCTTGGACTGCCATTCAGAATAAGCAGCACCAAAAGCCTCAAAAAAGTACTGTGAAGCAATACTGGCGCCACGAGGGCTAAAATGCACGTAATCCTTTCCAGCTAAACCTTGAGCAACCCATGCCGGCATGGAGTTTTTACCGCCCATGGCTCCATATAAATTCCAGAATGCCACTCCGTTTTCAGCGCACATTTTCTGCATGCGATCTACGGTGTAGGGTAAATACGTATAGGTTTCAAAGACGCCGTCTTGTAGCTTAGACATGTCGCTCGGACCAATTAGAATGATGGCAGCGTCGGGCACCAATTTTTGAATGTAATTGATGCGGTTTTTAAGTGCGCCAATGTAGTAGCGCACACTGCTGCTGTCGCGGAAGGTGTGAACAGAATTGCCCCCAAACTGCAAGATAAATAACTTGGTATTGGCTTCGTGGTGCATTTGTGCAAAAATACTGGCATCTGATGAGCTGAGGTCGTGGCCAGAGGAGCCGCGCATGGCCACATTATTGACTTGAACACCCACATCGCC
>RDZL01000227.1 GCA_004295165.1 Flavobacteriia bacterium | reverse complement strand
AGGCCGTTGATGAAATTGCTCAATTTTTCCATACAACACAAAGGTAAGCATATCAACGAGAGGTTTTGATACCTTTGTAGCATGGAAATCAAAGAAGCACAAGCTCAAGTAGATCACTGGATCCAAACGCTCGGTGTACGCTACTTCAACGAGCTCACCAATATGGCCGTCCTGATGGAAGAGGTTGGCGAGCTTGCCCGCATCATGGCCAGGCGCTATGGCGAACAATCTGAGAAGGAAAGCGATAAAGGCAAAGACCTCGGCGACGAAATGGCCGACATCTTATTTGTATTGTGTTGCTTGGCCAATCAAACCGGCATAGACCTCGATGCCGCATTAGTCAAAAACCTCGAGAAAAAAACGAAAAGAGACGCCTCGCGTCATCACGAAAACCCCAAACTAAAGTCCTGATGGAAACCATTCAAAAAGCCTTGCAACCTAGCCAGTATTTATTGGTTTGTGCCCTACCACAACAATATCAAATGAAGCTTTGGCCTTTGATAGATGAGGTAATTCCGCAGCCGGAAGAAGGTTCGCCAAGGGCTATTATTTTGTGTACCAGCGATGTGCAGGCCAGAGAAATTCACGCAGAATTTGTCAAGTTGGCCAAAACCAAAGACCTCACCGTAGACCTGGTTGTCGAGAAGGGCAACAAACTGCAGCAGCGCAATGACCTATTCGATGGCACCGAAATCATTGTCGGTACCACCCGCCGCATGGCCGAGCTATATTTTCAGAACGGCTTCAATATCAAAAAACTCAAACTGTTCATTGTCTTAGGTTTGGAAGATCAAATGCGCGCTGGCCATAAGGGTTATATTGTGCGCCTAACCGAGAGTTTGCCTAAGTGCAAATCCTTGTTTTTTACGACCAACCCCGATGAAGAGCGCTCCGTTGGCTACTTAGAAGAATTTTATCCGAACATTCGCCTCCTTGAGTTGTCTGAAGAAGCATGAGGTCGAATACATCTATAAAACAACTGAGGCCGAGCGTCAGAAAAGAAGCCACTGTATCCACTGAATTGGAATCGTTTCAAAACGACGTTTTGCGTCCAATACTGAAACTGCAGCATGAACTTTTCCAATTTGAGTGGTTCCAAAACCCTTTATTTAAGGCTATACAATCAATTGAAAACCCGGTATTACAACGAACCCAACTCAGCAATTTTTTGTCGAAAAATCCAAATCTAACCAATCGTTACATTGGTATGATCTGCGGCTTGTTTACCAATGAAGAATTTACGTTTTATTTGAGCCAAAAATCAGTAGTAGATAAACGCATTAAAGAACTGCTGATTACCCGCTTTCTCTCTTATCAAGCGTAGTTAGACCATATCAAACGCAGCAATAAAAACAGGTTCTTTGGGTTCAAAGTCTCCTCTGACTACTACATCTACCTTCGCAACACCTATAATTTGATGCAACAAGCCCCATTTGAAGGTTTGCTGTGCTTTTTGGTAGAGCAAGTCTCGGGTGTCGTTCCACCAAAGCATCGTGTGTAGCTTTTCTTGGGCTAAAACGGCTTCAAATAAGCGCGACACATCTGCTATATTTCCCGACGGATTGCAAACCACGTCGGGCACTAAAAATGTGTGTTCTTTTGGCTGAATGAGTTGGCGCAAGAAGGGAATGTAGGGTAGTAATTTCACTTGAAGCCCGCCTAATTTACCGGGCAAGCGCTGGATTTCCCACCGTACTTGATGAAATTGCGCAAAGGCCAAGCGTTCACCCTTGTCATCGCAAAGTGTATAGACCGTTCCATTTTCAAAAAAGTGTGAAAAATAGGCACTGTAGTGGCTGTAGTGACTTTCTATAGTCTGAAAAACTTGTCCTTCAATTTTTTCTTTTCTCAGATTGGCTGCGGCCTTCGGAAAAATCCTGCTGAAAGTTTGAGTGTTCAAATAGGCCTTGGTTTGAAAACCAAATGTTTCGCTCATCCATTTGCTGCGCACATTTTTGGCGTCGATGTAAGCGTAACAATAAGCTTGGCTTCCAGGATATCTGGCTGTGATGTCCTTGAACACATTTTCGATTTCTTGCTTGATTTGTGACTTCGGATTCATGCGCGCCTTTCCTTTTGACTGAAAGCGTTTGTCAAAAGCGAAATAGCGCAAGTACAAGCCAAAAGGGCGCTTGCAGAAAGTAATATTGGCAATTAATTGTGCGCGTCGGCGCAAGGAGAAACTAAGTGGATTATCGGTATGCGCCACGCTTTGGGCAACATCTAAATGCTTGTATTTGGCGCCGTTGGTACCTAGCACCGTTTGTTCAAAAAGCGCAACTAAATCAGAATGAATATGCTCAGCTTGTTCGAATTTCATAAGCGAAAGTAGCAATTATAAGATTTTACTGAGCCAGGTCAGGAGTTCGGATTGTTGTTGCCCCTTGAGTACTTTGGTGACGCTGATTTGCTTTTTTACCAATTCTTGCGCTGTGGAGCTGCCCCAGGCAACAACTTTTGCTTGACTAGGCATGGTATTGTGCTCCAGAAAAGCAACAACATTACTGGGAGAAGAAAAAACATAAATGTCTTTTTCTGTGATGTGCCGTTTTTTGAATTGGGTAGTGTAAACGGGTAAAATTATTTTTTCGCTTTCAGGAATCAAGGCAGCGTAGGTCCCGATAGATAACTGACTGCTCGGAAAGCAAACGCTGCGGCCCTTTCTCCAAGCGTTGAAGCGTGTAGCTTCTTCATTGGGGAGGCCCGATTGCTGGGCAATGAACGCTATTTCTTTTTGATAGCGCTCTGCCACTTTTTTGGCAGTTTCTAGGCCAGCGCAGGCAATTGTTGCTTGGGTAATACATTGTCTGAAAAAGAACTCAGCTGCGCGTATACTCGCTAGGAATAAGATATCGTAATTAGTAGGGCAATCAAAGGGGAGGGCTTCAAAATCAATGAGTGCTTGCGCTTCTAATAAACCATTGTGCTGAAGGGCGTATAAGCCTTCATTGAGATCTTCTGGATCTTTTGATATGAAGATCCTACTCATGGTCAGTTGCTTAGCGCCGAGATGATGTCGGCAATGCGCGCGTCGGTTTCGAATTGAAAAAATCGGGCCGCTTCATTTGCATTTGCAGCATGGGCGGCATAGATTTTTGTGTCGCCAAAATAAACGCCAAGTGGCAATTGGCAGCCTCCTTCCATGGCTTTGAGTACGCCACGCTCTATGGCGATGTGTGCAGCAACCGCAGGATGGTTGAGTTGAGAAACAACAGCTTGTGTTTGTTGGTCATTTTCACGGATTTGTAAACCCAAAACACCTTGAGCAGGTGCAGGAACAAATTCAGTAGGGTCGAGTACCAATGTATGGAGGTCTGAGAGTGGAAGTTGCAAACGGCTCACGCCTGCATTGGCCAAAAGGATGGCGTCATAGGCGCCACTACGGAGTTTGTCTATGCGGGTAGGCACGTTGCCACGCAATTCTTCGATCTGCAGATCGGGGCGCAGCGCTTTGATGATGGCTTTTCTGCGCGCTGAAGACGTGCCGATAATGGCGCCTTCTTTGAGGCCCCATTTTTGGTTGGGGTCTTGGGCAGACTTGCGCATGAGCAAGAGTTCTGATGGGTCTTCGCGGTAAGAGACGGCACCGATGCAGAGGCCTGCGGGCTGTGTTGTTTCGAGGTCTTTATGTGAATGGACAGCTAGGTCAATTTCGTTGTGGAGCAAGGCTGCTTCAATTTCTTTGGTAAAAAAGCCTTTGCCCTCTAGTTTGTCAAAGCTGAGGTCTTGGACGCGATCGCCTTGTGTGACGATGATCTGAAGTTGTACCTCACAGCCGAGTTGTTCGAGTTGGTTTTTGACAAAGTGTGCTTGCCACAAAGCGAGGTCGCTGCCGCGTGTGCCAATGCGGATGAGCGGTTTAGTCTGCATGGTTGAGGATGATTTCTTTGGCCAACTTCATTGGGCCACTGATGTATTTTTTTTCGAGGTAGCTCACTACTTTGTCGAGCACTTCTTTGGCTTGCGGGTCTAAAGTATCGAGGTCTTCTTTGAATATTTCTGCATAAGCTGTTGCGCGCAGTTCTTTCACTTGGGCCGGTACGTCGCGCATGGCAATTTCTACTTTGCGCTCGCGCAAGAGGTGCTGAAACTCATAGCGCGCATTGGCAATGATTTCTTCTACCTGCTGCAGCTCCTTCGAGCGCTCTTTGACGTTTTCGTTGGAGATGCGTTGGAGGTATTCGATCGAAAGGTATTTGACCGCATGCGCAGTTAGGATGGCTTGGTCGAGGTCTTGCGGAATAGCGAGGTCAATGACAATTTTTTCTTGCGTTTCGCCGTTCAGTAAAGCGTTGTAGAGTGCTGGCGTAATAATCACGCCTTCTGCTGCTGTACAGGTAATCAGTACGTCGAATCCGTTTTGGTAACCCGGCAGCTGCTCTAGTGCAAAAGCATTTCCGCGAATTTCGTCGGCAAGTTTTTGTGCGTTCTCCAATGAGCGATTGAAAACTTGAAAGTTTTTGAAGCCGTGTTTTTTGAGAAAACGAGACATGGTGGTGTTCGTGACACCTGCGCCTATGATGAGAATACGTGCCTCTAGCGGAATATTGAGTTGTTTGAGGTATTGGTAAGCCAATGATACAACCGAAACAGGTTTGGTCGAGATGCTGGTCTCGGTGTAGACTTGTTTGGCCGTTTCGATGACTTTTTTCATGAGCAAGCGAAGGAGGTCACCGGTGAGCTGAAGGCTATTGCAGTGTTCGTAAGCCAAGCGCACTTGTGTAATGATTTCGCGTTCCCCGATGATCATGGAGTCTATGGAAGAGGCTACTGAAAGCGCGTGCTGTACTGCTGCGCTTGCAGAATATACTTCGGCTTTGCGAACGTAGTCTTCTAATTGAATCGGAACTAACTTTGGGTAAAGGGTTTGCAATAACCGGGTCAGAAAAGGGGTGTCGAGCTCAGCGCTACAGACGAATGTGATTTCTACGCGGTTGCAGGTGGTCAGAAACATGAGTTCTTTGAGACCCAGTGCTGCTTTGAGTTGCGCTAATTGCAAAACCTGCGCTTCTTTTTCAATGTGCAACAAACCAATTTTACTGACTTCTAGTTGTCGGTGTGTAAAGGCGATAATATGGAGTTGTTGCAACAAAGCGCTTTTTCTATAGTGCAAAGCTAAGTGCTAGCTGCTGCGGTATTGTCATTGAATTGTCATAATTGCTAATTTAGAATCGGTTCAAATAGCCCAAGAACTTTAACTTTGCGCCATGCAACAATCTTTTCAAGCCATTCTTTTTGACTTAGGTGGTGTACTCATCGATATCGATTACCACGCCACAGAAAATGCATTTGAAAAATTAGGCGTTGCCGATTTCAAAGAGCGCTACACGCAATTTGCTCAAAATGCGCTATTTGACCGTTTTGAATGCGGAGAAATTTCTGAGCAACACTTTGTCAATCTCCTGTTGCCGTATACCCAAACAGGCACCTCTCCCAACCAAGTTGTTGCGGCTTGGAACGCCATGATCGGCGCTTTTCCACAAAGAAAAATTGCACTTTTGAATCAATTGAAAAATCAACAAATACCGCTTTTTTTATTGAGTAATACCAATGCTTTGCATATTGTTGAGGTGTCAAGAGCTTTGAAAAAGGTCTCCGATGTGGCCTTGGGCACCTATTTTGAGCAGGTTTTTTTATCGCACGAAATTGGCAAAAGAAAACCCCACCCTGAAACGTTTTTGTGGACCTGCAATCAAATGGGTTTTGCGCCTGCAGACGTATTGTTTATCGACGATAGCCCCCAACATATTGCAGGTGCTCAGGCAGCCGGTTTGCAGACTTATTTTTACGAGAACGAGACAGCTTTTTACGCGCTCTTTTCTTGACAAAGCTCCACGAGCAGACCGTTGGTTGATTTTGGATGTAAAAACGCAATGCGCTTGTTGTCGGCACCGTCTTTAGGGCTTTGATGGATCAATTGAAAGCCCACTTTTTCTAAGCGCTCAAGCTCAGCATCGATATCGGCAACTTCAAATGCGACATGATGAAAACCAGGGCCATTTTTTTCTAAAAACTTGGCTATCGGGGAGTCTGGCTTGCTGGCTTCTAGGAGTTCAATTTTAGATTCACCTACCTGAAAAAATGCAGTTTTGACCCCTTCAGATACGACGGCTTCTTGTTTGTAGCAGGGCGTATTGAGCAGTGCTTCAAACAGCGGAATAGAGGTGGCTAGGTTTTCTACGGCTATGCCGAGGTGCTCGATGCGTTTCATGGAACGTCAATTTTGATGAATTTTTCAGATTTGTTGTCGTAGTTGATGAAGTAAACACCGCTCACAAAGTTGGTGCAATCAACTGTGTTGTTATAACCTGTTTTCAAAAGGTTACCATAAGCATCGTAGATTTCAAATTTTGTTTTGACAGCTT
>RDZL01000226.1 GCA_004295165.1 Flavobacteriia bacterium | reverse complement strand
GCATTGGTTGCAGGAACTTTAGATTGTGCTACACAAGATGTTGCTGCAACCAATGCCAGCACCAGCTGGACATTCTCTAATTTTACTGCACAAGGCTCAACATGTGCAGCAGGTGGAGGCGTTTTCAACCGCAGTGGTTGGAACCTAACGCCAAGCATCGACCTCGCTCAATACAATGAATTCACAGTTTCTGGTGCCAATTGCAGTAACCTCAATTTGTCCAAATTAGCCTTAAATCACCGCACGAGCTCTACGGGTGGTACGCCAAGCATCTTTGTGCGTTCAAGCTTAGATAACTTTGCAACCAATATTGATACCATTGCATCTAGCTGGAACGGAAATGTCGCACTTGCCGACACCATTAATTTACCTGCTGCTTTTGCCAATGTAGCTGCTGTTACTTTCAGATTCTACGTAATCAATCAAGCTACATCGGGCTCTACACTGCGCATGGACAACGTTTCTGTTTGGGGTAATGCCATCTCGGTTACACCATCATTGTTTTATGCAGATGCCGACGGCGATGGCTTTGGAGATCCGGCAATGGATACGCTCCTTTGCAATGCGCCGGCAGGATATGTTGCAAACAACACCGATTGTGACGACGCGAATGCAAGTGTCAATCCAAATACTGTTTGGTATCAAGATGCAGACAACGACCAAGTTGGAAATTCTGCAGTGTCTCAAACAGCATGTGTTCAGCCTACAGGCTATGTTTTGGCCAATGGTGATTGCGACGATTCCAATGCCTCAATTGTTGCGCCAACGATGTACTATTCAGACAACGATCAAGATGGCTTTGGCGACGACGCAACAGGCGTACTTTTTTGCCAAGCACCAGTGAACATGATCGCAATTGGTGGAGACTGCGATGACAACAACAACGCAGTAAACCCAGCAGCTTCAGAAGTATGTGACGGCATAGACAACAATTGCGACGGTCAAGAAGACGAAGGCCTTACTTTCTTAAACTACTACTTCGATGGCGACAGCGATGGTTTCGGTATCGGTAATCCTACGGTTTCTTGTTCGCCTATTGCTGGTTTTGCGACCCAAAATGGCGACTGCGACGACAGCAACAACAGCGCTTATCCAGGTGCTGCAGATACACAAGGCAACGGCATCGATGAAAACTGCGACGGCGTAGACGGCATCTTAGGGCTCACGTCTTTAGAAATGATGGCTACTATTGCGCCGAATCCAACAAATGGTATGGTAGAAGTTGTGTTTAGTCAAGTGATCACTTGCGAGCTTCTCCTCACTGACCTGAATGGTAAAGTGCTGCATGTGGCCAATGTGAATGGTTCAAGCCACACACTGGACCTCACCAATTTGAAACCCGGAACTTACCTGGTTCAAATCAATGAAAACACGCAGCGAATTGTCAAGCTTTAAGCGCTTGTAACATCTCTCGCTCCATTTAGTCAAGAATCAATAAGCCACCTTCGGGTGGCTTTTTTATGCCCAATTCTTTGTACTTTTATTTCAAATCTGTTTACATGAAAAAATTTCTATTTCTACTGCTTCCATTTTCTGCCTTAAGTCAATATTTTCAGCAAGATGTCAGTTACCAAATTGAGGTGAAGCTCGACGATAAAAATCATTTTTTAAGTGGTTTTGAGACGCTAACGTACAAAAACAATTCACCTCAAGCGTTGAATGAAATTTACATGCATGTTTGGCCCAATGCCTATAAAAACAAAGAAACTGCACTTGCGCAGCAACTCAAACGCAACGATGGCAACAAGCTAGCTAAAGCAGATGCCAAAGATTTGGGTTACATCGATTCGCTCGATTTCAAAGTCAATGGCGCTGCTGTTCATTGGTCTTATACGCCAGAGCACCAAGATATTGTGGTACTCAAACTTGCTTCGCCTTTAAAATCTGGTGAAGCCATTCAAATCTCGACGCCTTTTAAGGTAAAAATTCCATCAGGAAGCCTTTCGCGCTTGGGGCATATCGGTCAGTCGTATCAAATTACACAATGGTATCCTAAGCCTGCAGTTTACGATCAAAACGGTTGGAATGCCATGCCATATCTGAATCAGGGAGAGTTTTATTCCGAGTTCGGTAGTTTTGATGTCAAAATCACGGTGCCTGCCAATTATGTTGTTGGTGCTACAGGCGAACTTCAAACCGCAAGCGAAATCGCATTCTTGAACCAAAAAGTAGAGGAGAGTAAAAAGAAACTCGAGAAGTTGCTCAATGCCGAAACTGAACGTTCAAAATCCTTTCCGGAGTCTGCAGGTGAATGGAAAACACTGCAATACAAACAAGACCGCGTGCACGATTTTGCATGGTTTGCCGACAAGCGCTTTTTGGTATTGAAAGGGGAGGTGGTTTTGCCTCATTCCAAAGAAACCGTTACCACTTGGGCCATGTTTACACCTCAAAACGCAAAGCTTTGGGCCAATGCGCTTGAATACCTACACGACGGTACTTACTATTACTCGCTCTGGAACGGCGACTACCCCTACAAGCATGTGACCGCAATCGACGGTACCATCAGCGCGGGTGGCGGTATGGAATACCCAATGATCACCGTTATTGGCAATTCCAGTTCAAAAGAAGAATTGGAAGTTGTGATTGTTCACGAAGTAGGGCACAACTGGTTTTACGGTATCCTCGGTTCAAATGAGCGCGTACACGGCTGGATGGACGAAGGGTTAAATACTTTAAATGAAATGCGCTACGTGCAAACCAAATATCCAGACAACACTCGCTTTTCTGACATGGTAGCCGGCGGCCGCTTTCACCTCAATGACCTCGACCACCACGATTCCGGCGACATCATGTACCGCACTTTAGCAAGCTTTGGCCTAGACCAACCTTTGGAAACCCATTCCGACGATTTTTCCAGCATGAACTATGGTGCTATTATGTATCAAAAAACGGGCGTAGTTTTCTTCTACCTCATGGATTACCTCGGCGCAGAAAAATTCGATGCAGCCATGTCTGCCTACTACCAACAATGGAAGTTCAAGCACCCACAACCAGCCGACTTACAAAAAACCTTAGAAACCCAAACCGGCAAAGACCTCAGCTGGTTGTTTAAGGACCTTATCCAGACCACCAAGCACATCGACTACAAGATTTCAAGCGTGAAGCCTATGCTCAAAACTGGATCAGAGGTTAAACTTAAAAATCTTGGGCAAATCAATGGCCCAATTGAAGTGAATGTATATGGAGAAAAAGGCTTGCTTGAAACCCGTTGGGCCGAGCCAGGTGCAAGACAACTTTATATCAATACACCTTATTCAGAAATCACGAAAGTCGAGATCGACCGCGCAAATGATATCCCTGAGCTCAACCGCCAAAACAACCTTTGGGTGAAGGATCAGGCTTTCCACAAAGTGGAACCATTGCGTATGGAATTCTTGTTCGGAGACCACGAAAAAGACAAAAGCACTATTTTCTGGACGCCAATGCTCGGTGGCAATGCCTACGATGGTCTCATGGCTGGAGTAACGCTCCACAACATCGGTCTTGCACCTAAAAAATTCACTTATTTAGTGAGTCCAATGTTCAGCACTGCGCGTTTGCGTCCAGCAGGTATTGCTGAGTTCTCTTATCAGATCTTGCCAACAAAAGCCGTCGAACTCATGCGCCTTGGTTTGTCCGTCAAATCTTTTGGTACTGATCGCGTCAATAAAAATGATTATTTCATTGCTTTTTCGCCATACTTGGCTATCAATTTTGGCGAGCGCAAAGCCCGCCATGCTTTTCACCATGATCTATTGATTCAAGGAATTTACAAGAACAGTATAGAAAATATCTTTAGTAAAGATCGTGGTATGTTTGTTCAACATACCATCAATTACCGCAAGCCCGCTTATCAATTGAATTGGACCAATCGTTATGAGTATTTTGAAAGCGGTTTCGATTATTTTTCGCGTATCTGGACCAATATCAATCAGAACTTCAACTATTCAGTTGGTAAAATGGACCGCAGTGTTTCACTCAATATTTTTGGTGGTTATACACTTAATCAACCCATGGCTGGTTTGGGTAATGATCGCTTCTTTTGGTCGATGAATGGCTTGAATGGTCAGCAAGATTTATTCTTGGAAGACTACAACTTTGGTCGTTCTGATGTATCTGGTATTTGGTCCCAGCAGCGCATGGACCGCCACGGGCAGTTCCATACAGGATTTTCTGACGGAAGTAACAACAGCTGGCTTACAACTGCTTCAGTCTATGCTCAACTTCCAATTAAACCCAACTTCTTTGGGGTTTTTGCTGATTTCGGAGCTGCACCTGGTGTTTTTCAAACCGTAGACACCTATTACAATGCTGGTGTAGCGCTTAGACTTGGAAAAGTATTTGGTATCTATTTTCCATTGGTTTATGGGAGTAGCTATACATATATTGATTTATTTTCTAATTACGCACAAAGTATTCGTTTCAGCTTGCGCATCAATCCGGTCAATCGCCTTGGTTTACACGCACTTTTAAATTCTTAATATGTCAGAGCAACGCCTTTCATTTGGTAAACTTTTTTGGCCAAGTTTTCTTGCAGTTTTTGTTGCTGGCTTGGTGGGAATGGTTTTTTTCTTCCTCATTTTGGGTGGCATTATTGGTTCTTTTGGAGATTTCGGCCCCGCGCCGTTGGCCTTGCAAGACAAAACAGTCCTGCACCTCAAGATAACGGGCACCATTCAAGATGAGTCCGAAGAGGCCTTTGATCCGAGTGCATTGCGACTGAACCGCACCATGGGCTTGCCTGAAATCTTAGTGGGCTTAAAAGAAGCAGCGCAAGATTCCAAAATCAAAGGTGTATTCTTGGAAATGAAAAACCCAAGTATGGGAATGGCCACAGCAGAAGAACTGCGCGAGGCCATTCAACAATTTCAGAAATCAGGAAAATTTGTCGTCGCTTATTTGGCAGGTGAAGAAATCAGCCAAACAGATTATTATGTAAGCAGCGTATGTAAGGAAATTTACGGAATGCAGGGCTCTTCATTTTTATGGAGTGGCTTACACGCCGAGAGTTTTTTCTTCAAGAATTTATTAGATGACTTACAAATTAGTGTCATGGTTGTGCGCGGCAAAGAAAACGACTTTAAAAGTGCTGTTGAGCCCTTCTACCGCACCGAGATGTCAGACTCTAGTCGCATGCAAATGCAAGCGCTGCTTGGTGGTTTATGGACACAGATGCGCAATGATATTTCGCAAGGCAGGAAACTCGATACCCTTCAAATAGATTCTTTGGTTAGTGTATTTGCAGTTCGAAAATTAGATCATGCTAAAGAAGTAAGACTCATCGATCAAACAATGTATCGCCATGAAGTTCTCACGCTTCTTAAAAAGAAGGTTGGCATCGACGAAAACACGCCGCTCAGGTTGCAGGCATTTGCCAAATATGCCCGCGATACCTACCATGACAATCAATTACTGGCCAGACAAGAGCGCCACATTGCCGTTCTATTAGCCGAAGGCGATGTAGCTACCCAAGGTGAGGGCGTGAGTACCGAACGCATGGCCAAAATGCTCCGTGAAGTCCGCGACGACGACGACGTCAAAGGCGTAGTGCTGCGCATCAATAGCCCGGGCGGTTCTGCGTTGGCTAGTGAAGAAATCTGGAAAGAAGTCTCGCTAACTGCCGCTAAAAAACCACTTTATGTTTCGATGGGAGACTACGCAGCATCCGGAGGTTATTATATTGCCATGCCTGCTGTCAAAATTTTTGCCAGCCCCATGACCATCACCGGTTCTATCGGCGTCTTTGGCGTAGTGCCTTACGCGGGTGATTTTCTTCAAAGTAAAATTGGTGTCACTACAGATGAAGTCAGAACGCATCGTTTTGGTAGGCTTTCGCTTACTCACAAACTGAGTCCGGAAGAATACGCATTTATGCAAACTGAAGTAGATGCCGTTTATGCACAATTCCTTGACCGTGTCGTGAAAGGGCGCCAACTCAGTAAAAAAACAGTGCAGCGCCTGGCACGCGGAAGAGTTTGGACAGGCACTGCTGCGAAAAGCGTTGGTCTGGTCGATGTATTAGGAGGTCTGAATAGTTGCATCAAAGCCCTTGGTAAGGAAATTGGCATCAAGGAGGTGGTCTATTACCCTAAAAAAGAGGAAAGTACTTTCAATACCTTCTTGGCTCTTCTCGACGAAGAACTTGAGGGAGAAAAAAGTAGTGGAAAGCTCGAAATCTCGTCCGAATTTTTAGCTTATTATCAAAAATTTGCACAAATTAAAAAAATGAAAGGCCTACAAATGCGCCTGCCGTTTATCTACCGTTTCTATTGATTTTACTGGATTTCAGCTAAGATATTGACAATTATAGAGTTAGGTTTTCGTCAATTTGTTGAATAAATTTTATCAATTATTAAACAATAATTGTATATCATTGTTATTCAAAT
>RDZL01000225.1 GCA_004295165.1 Flavobacteriia bacterium | reverse complement strand
CTCGTACGCAAGATTTTGCAGCCGAATTTGCACAAGCTTTGGCGCAACTCGATATACTTTATTTATTGCCAATTTATCCTGCGCGCGAAGTTCCCATCCCGGGCGTGAGTAGCGAGTGGTTGGCCGAGCTCACCCCCCTTGCACACAAGTGGGTACTGCAGCCGCATGAAATACTCACAGCACTTCAAAAACCACAAAAAGGTGTGGTGCTCACTATTGGCGCTGGCGACATCGACCGCATGGTTGGTCCGTTGACAGCTTTACTCAACTTGCAAACACCTCAGCGATGAAAATTTGGCTTTTTAGGATCTTTTGGTTGCTGCTCGCTATTGGTGTAGTGGTCGTTTTTTACTTTGCAAATGCCTCCGAACAAGAAAAAGTACTCGAAGTGCCAAAAATTTCGATTCACGCTGCTGACGAAAACGCATTTTTAACCAAGCCAGAATTACTTGCTCGTTTGCAGTTGCGCAAATTATTTCGCCGCGACATGCAGGCCGATGAACTCAATGTTCACCGCATCGAGCGTACCATTGCTGCGATGGCCGAGGTCAAGAACGTAGATGTATTCAAGCATTTGGGCGCTAGCTGGGAAATCAAATTAGAGCTCCGCAAACCAATTGCGCGCATCTTCAACATGAAAGGTCAAAGCTATTACCTTGATCAAGACGGTTTTATGATGTATCGATCGGCTTTACATACGGCCAGAACACTCGTGTTTTCGGGGTATATTCCGGACCCCTATAACCCCCGTCTTCACTGTGATTTTATTAACAATTCAAATTTGAAAAGTTCTCAAAAAATTGGTCAAATCTACCGGATTTCAAATTATGTTTGTAATGATCCATTAATGCATAAATTAATCGGTCAAGTTTACCTAGAGCCCGACGGTGATTTCATTCTCATTCCGTTGCTTGGTGAGCAGCAAATTGTCTTTGGTCCTGCGCGCAGTACTGAAGAAGTATCAGACAAATTTGAACGTCTGAGCCATTTTTACAAAGAAGCCCTGCCCCACGAAGGCTGGAACAAATACAAAGAAATAAGTGTCAAATATGAAGGACAAATCGTTTGCAGAAAAAAATAACAATCCCGAGGTAAAGAGTACACGTGTGGTTGTAGGTTTGGATATTGGCACCACTAAAATTGCTTGCTTTGTAGGGCGTAAAAACGAGCACGACAAAATTGAAATCGTTGCCATGGGCAAAAGCGAGTCTTTGGGCGTGATGCGCGGAGTGGTTTCCAATATCGAGCGCACGGTTCAGTCCATCAATTCAGCTGTAGAGGCAACGCAAGATGCTGTAGAAGGCGACCTCAAAATTAAAAATGTGCATGTCGGAATAGCAGGTCAGCACATCAGAAGTATGCAGCACCGCGGTATTTACACACGCCGCACCACCAACGGTGAAATCTCACAGGTAGACATCGATGCATTTGTAGACGACATGTATCAAATGGTCATGAATCCAGGAGAAGAAATCATTACCGTCATTCCGCAAGAATACATCGTCGATGGCGAACCAGAAATCAAAGATCCGATCGGGATGGCTGGGGTTCGTTTAGAGGCAAACTTTCATATCATCAGTGGTCAGGTAACCAATGTTCAGAACATTACCCGTTGTGTAGACCGCTCTGGCTTGAAAGTCAAAGATATCATTCTAGAGCCAATAGCTTCTGCTGAAGCAGTGCTCTCTGAAGAAGAAAAAGAAGCGGGTGTTGTACTCGTCGATATCGGCGGCGGCACCACCGACGTAGCTATTTTCCACGACGGAATCATTCGCCATACCGCAGTTATTCCTTTTGGAGGTAACGTCATTACCCAAGACATCAAAGAAGGTTGCAGGATCATGCAGCGTCAGGCTGAAATGCTCAAAGTGAAGTTTGGTAGTGCATTGGCTTCGGAAAGCAAAGAAAACGAAGTGGTTTGCATACCTGGCTTGCGCGGACGTGACCCTAAAGAAATTACCTTGCGCAATTTGGCGAGCATCATCCAAGCCCGCATGGAAGAAATCATCGAATTGGTCAACCTCGAAATCAAAAGTACCGATTACGAGAAAAAACTCATCGGCGGAATTGTTGTAACTGGTGGTGGTTCTCAACTCAAGCACCTTACCCAACTCATCGAGTACCTCACAGGCATGGATGCGCGCATAGGTTACCCAACTGAGCACTTGGCCAATACCAACGACATCGACGTTTTGTCTAGTCCAAAATACGCCACAGGTATCGGATTGGTCTTGAAAGGATTTGAAAGTCTTGAGGCAGCTCAACCATGGGAGCAACAACCTAGTGCCAAAAAAGAAGATCCCATTATTGAGAAGGTAATTGCAGACAAGCAAGAAAAAATTAAAACGCATTCAATACCTGGTCGCCGAGGCGAATTTTTTGACCGAATTTTAGGTCGAGTAGGAAAATTCTTTGACGATTCAGAAGATTAATATTTAAGACAAAATTGGTTATACAAAGCAGTATTATGGAATTTGATTTACCGAAACACGACACACCTCAAGCGGCCTCTATCATCAAAGTGATCGGAGTTGGCGGCGGCGGTTCAAATGCCGTCAACCACATGTATTTGCAAGGCATCGCTGGTGTAGATTTCATCGTTTGCAACACAGATTGCCAAGCGCTAGATCTTTCGCCAGTTCCGCACAAAATTCAATTAGGGCCAAACCTAACTGAAGGCCGTGGTGCAGGCATGATTCCTGAAGTCGGCATGAACGCCGCAATGGAAAACATCCAAGAAATCCGCGAGTTGTTGTCCAAAGACACCAAAATGGTTTTCGTAACAGCCGGAATGGGCGGGGGTACTGGTACTGGTGCTGCACCCGTTATTGCGCAAGTTGCCAAAGACCTTGGTATCTTAACGGTTGGTATTGTGACGGTTCCTTTTAACTTTGAAGGACGCAAAAGACGCCAACAAGCCGAAGAAGGTTTGGAGCGCATGCGCCAAAATGTCGATACCTTACTGATCATCAACAACGAGCGTTTGCGTGAGTTTGGCAAGAACATGTCTCTTTCTGAAGCATTTTCTCATGCCGATGACGTCTTAACGGTAGCTGCAAAAGGTATTGCCGAAGTGATTTCCGTTACAGGTGCCATCAACGTAGACTTCAACGATGTCAATACCGTGATGCGCAACTCTGGCCACGCCATTATGGGTAGTGCCATTGCCGCTGGCGAAGACCGCGCTGTAGTAGCTGTCAAAAATGCACTCAACTCTCCATTGCTCTACGACAACGACATCAACGGTGCACGTTACGTTTTGCTCAATATCTCTTACGGCGACTGCGAAGTCATGATGGACGAAATCACCGACATCACCGATTACATCCAAGAAGCTGCTGGTTCAACTGCCGACGTCATTTGGGGTCATGGCCACGATGCCTCACTCGGTGACCAACTCAGCTTAACTATTATTGCCACTGGCTTCAGTTCTTCACCAATTACAGGTTTTGAAAAAAGTCCGGAGCGCACGGTAGTTGTCCTTGAAGAAGAGAAAAAACAAGAGATCACCGCTCCGCTCAGCTCTCCATTTCAATCCATTGCTACTGCCCCTATAGACAACGTGACCGAGGAGCCTTTCATGAAACAAGTGGAAGCGCCACTCGCCAATCCGTTTCAAACGGTTGAAGCACCAATCGACGCCGTTGCGGCAAGTCCGAAAACAACCTTCAACCTCTATGACGAGCAAGAAGAGGTTGTTTCAGCTACCCAAACTTCAATGAGTTGGGAAGTTTTTGATGTGCAGTCAGAGGATATTTTACCAACACCAGCAGCACCCGCCTTTGAACAAGAGGTCGTGAAGCATGTATTGGAAGATGACACCCAACAGCGCGTGGAAATGGAAATGCCAAGACGCATCTTGAGCCCAGAAGAACAACAACGCAAGAATCATGAACGCGTTTCGCGCATTCAAGAATTCACCTCCAAGCTCAAAAAACCAGACGGCTTACTCGAATTCGAAAACGAGCCTGCATTCGTTCGTAGAAATATCCAACTCCAACAACAAAGTCCGAGTGCACAAGAGGAGATTTCTCGTTTTGGAATCGGCAAAGATGCCAATGGTATGAGTACTTTGCGCAGCAACAACTTCTTACACGACAACGTCGACTGATCATGACTTTCACAGAACGCATCAACCTCGATATCAAAAACGCCATGCTTGCCCGTGAAAAGGAAAAGCTTGCCGCGCTGCGCGATATCAAATCCAAACTCTTGCTCGAAGCAACTGCTGGTGCCGACACCGAAGTCTCTGAAGAAACAGCCATCAAAATCTGCATGAAGCTCCATAAACAACGCATGGAGACTTACGCGCTATACCAAGCGCAGCAGCGCGAAGACCTCGCAGCCGAAGAATTATTTCAAGCTGAGGTGATCGAAGCTTACTTGCCAAAAATGCTCTCCGAAGACGAAATTCGTGCCGAAGTACAAGCTGCTATTGCCCAAACGGGTGCAAGCGGCCCCCAAGAAATGGGCAAAGTAATGGGCGTCTTATCTGGAAAATTAGCTGGTAAAGCTGATGGTAAAGTTATTGCCTCATTGGTAAAGGAGCTGCTTGCCAACTCATGAAAACAGCATTCGTTCAACTCATCAGAACCCTCAATGCAAGAGGTTGGTCACCGGCCACCTCCACGAATTATTCCTTCATAGACGAACACAAGCAATGTTGGGTGTCGCGCTCAGGCGTTAACAAAGCCGATTTTGAAGCTCAAGATTTCATGAGCATCGATGAAAACGGTGTGGGATCCGGCATGTTTCATGGCATCAAGCCCTCCGACGAAACACAAATTCATCTTTGGATTTACAGAAACTTTCCGGCTGCTAAGGTAGTACTGCACAGCCATGGCAAATACCCTGTCTTAATTGCTCAATTTAACGAAGATTTCTTTTCTGTACAGGGCTATGAGCTTCAAAAAGGATTCAAGGGTTGCACGAGCCACCTAGACAGCATACAAATCCCAATCATCGACAATCAACAAGATATGTCGGTACTCTGTGCACAGCTAGATGCCAGGCAAGCAGATATCCAGCAACATTGTTTTATCATTGCCGGACACGGTACCTACGCTTGGGGAGAAACACTTTTTGATGCCCAAAAGCATCTCGAGACTTTAGATTATCTTTGCGAGTGCGAATTTTTACTCTAAAAAATGGCGATTCTTTCAATTCCAGACCAAGGTATTCAAATCAATGAACCCCTTCAAATCAAATCATTTTTAGCCAAACACGGCGTCTTTTTTGAGCAGTGGGAGTGCCCAATACATTTCGATGACAGCGCAAGTCAAGAAGAAATTCTTGCAGCATATGCCAAAGATCTTAAGCCATTTATGGACAAAGGTGGATATCAAACGGCAGATGTCATCTCTATCAATGCGCTTACTCCCAACTACGAGCAAATTCGCGCGAAGTTCTTGGCTGAACACACCCACGATGAAGATGAAATCCGCTTCTTTGTCGATGGTCAGGGTTTGTTTTGGTTCCATTTAAACGACGCACCCATTTTCAATGTGCTTTGTCAGCGTGGCGACCTCATTAGTGTCCCGACGGGTACCAAGCATTGGTTTGATGCAGGTACTCAAAACCCATTTGTAAAGGCCATCCGTATTTTTACTGATATGACAGGCTGGACGCCACACTACACAACATCTGGTATTGAAGTCAATTACCAACATTTTAAAGCGCCAAACCTTGGATAAGCAAATCAAATATATCCTTACGGACATCGAAGGAACAACCAGCTCCATACACTTTGTTTATGAGGTCTTGTTTCCGTATTTTCGGGAGCACCTCAATGACCTTACCAAGCATGCGCACATCAATGAGGTCAAACAAGCGTTTGCCGATGTCATCGATATGGCTGCCCGAGAAGAAGGCAAGCACCTCACAACCACAGAAGAAGTTTTGGCATGTCTGAAGCAATGGAGTGAAGAAGACCGCAAGGTAACACCGCTCAAAACAGTACAGGGCGTCATTTGGAAAAGCGGTTATGAATCGGCACAAATTACAGGTCATGTCTACGAAGATGTACCTACCGCGCTCAATCAATGGCGTGCTTTGGGCTTGAAAATTGGTGTGTTTTCTTCTGGCTCGGTAGCTGCGCAAAAATTATTGTTTCGCTACAGCGATTTTGGCGATTTATCAGGTCATTTTTCTAACCATTTTGATACCACAACCGGTCCCAAAAAAGAAGTGGATACCTACCATAAAATCTCCCAGTTATTAGGTTTAGCGCCTGAGCAAATCCTTTTCTTATCTGATATCACAGACGAACTCTCAGCCGCAGCACAAGCTGGCTTGCAAACCATTCAGCTTGTTCGGCCGGGCACAAGCGCTAATTGGCCCAGCACGGCACAGCATTTTTTAGATATCTAAAAATCTAAGCCATAAAAAAAGCCACTCCGAGAAGTGGCTTTTTTGTTGATTTTAAAAATCTTAGTTGTTGGTAGGGGCACCAG
>RDZL01000224.1 GCA_004295165.1 Flavobacteriia bacterium | reverse complement strand
GGCATCGAAATCGCGGCCAAAAATAGCTTGCGCCGCGGCTTGGTATTCCGGAATTTGGCGCAATTGCTTGATCAGGATTTTCATGTTGTGCCCCATCTCTACGGGTTCTTGAATGGGTACAATTGCTTGGAGCTCTAGCGTTGCCAAATGTGCATCGAACATAGCCGTTTTCAAAAAGGCTGCATTGAGGATGCTCGGCGCATTGCGCTCGCTCAGTTGGCCATTGATACCGATGCTTTTGCTGCGTTGGTCACTAAAGGCTTTTTGTGGATCGTGGCAACTCGCACAAGAGATGCTGCCGTCTAAAGACAGTCGTTTGTCAAAAAAGAGTTTGCGCCCTAAAGCGATTTTCTCGGCGTTTTGAGGGTTGTCTGAAGGTGTAGGAACCAGAACCGTTGCGTTCAGGTCTTGGGTTTGGCTACAACGAAGGGTAAAAAAACCACAGATCAAAAGCAGCGCTATGGAGAGAAAGCGCAGCATCATTTAAGGCTTTACGAACCGAATTACTTGTGTTTTCCCGCTTTTCATTTCAATGTTGATCAGATACAGACCACTTTGAAGTTGTTCGAGCGGAATACTTGCAATAGGCGTATTTACCTGAAACTCTAAGACTTTTTGACCTGTATTGGAAAAGACTTGGCAGTTTTCAATATGTTGATTATGAATGCTGTGAATGGTGATTTCAGTAGCATTCTGTTTCCAAGTAACGAACAGATTGTGATTTTCTTGAATGGATGCAGCTGGGTTGAGTGTAAACACATCTTGCGTATTTACATTTTGCATGACACTTTGGTTGAGGCCGGTTTCTCCGTGGAGAACGCCCACACTTGAAAGCGGCATTTGGTTGAGCCAGCGGTCGATGTGGCAATTGTAAAAGAGGTCGGTTTGGGAACCTGTTGTGGTTTGAATGGCTGGCAATGTAACACTTTGTTGGTTGTTGTTGCCGAGGTTGTGCAGTTCAAAGTATGCGTTTGGAACGCCGTCGTTATTGCTATCGGCCTTTCCGCCGGTGATCATGTGCATATAGCCAAAAGACCAACCCCAATACATAGAAGGACTTTGGAAACTGAGCGGGTGGGTTTCTGGGTAGGTAGAAATATCTTGGGCAAGCGCTCCGGCTTGGGTGTTGTAGCGTTTGGGAACACCAATCGTGAAATTTATGGAGTCAATTTGCTCGACAGCAAGATAGCCTAGGTAAAGGCTGTGTTGTGTTGGGGTCACAAGCCAAATGGAAGTTGGGAGGTTGGTTTGCTGGCCGTTGTCGTGGAAAATTTTGACATCGGAGAGGTAATAATTGAAATCTTGGATTTGCACCGCGATGCCATCATTGCCAATAAAGGTTTGGTTCAATGCAAAGGTTTGGTTGCTAAAAAGCGGAGTGAGGTTCAAAAAGATATTTTTTTGCGACCAACTTGAAATGGCGTTGATAAAAAGGAAGGTCAACAATAATATTCTCATGCTTGCGGCTTTTTGAAGATGTACAATACCTCACTTTTCATGAGGCGAAAACGCTCAATTTCGGCTGTGCTGTAGTGTGCAGCAAAATCAAAAATATGTGTTTCAAAGCCTACTTTTTCGAGGTAAGTAGGGTAATCATTGCCAAATAAGCGCACGTGGTCTTTTTGCCAATAATGCTTTTCGCGGTCTACTTCACTGACAATTGAAGGATCTTCATAGGTGGTGTCGCGGGAGAAATCTTGAGGAACTTGCATAATGGCCCAGCCACCTGGCTTCATGACCCTGAAAAGTTCTGACATGCACTGAATGGGGTCTTGGACGTGTTCCATGACATGGTTGCAAAAAACAACATCGAAACGCTCGTCTTCGAGCGGAATTTGGTGGAGGTCAAAGTGGAGATCGGCGATAGGTGAAACTAAATCGGCGGTGAGGTAGTTGAGGTTTTTTTGCGCCTTGAAACGGTCCAAAAAGCACTGCTCCGGCGCCATGTGTAATACGGATAGATCTTGTTGTGTAAAAAAGGTGCTGTGGTTTTTGAGATAGAGCCACATGAGGCGGTGACGCTCAAGGGTGAGGTCGTAGGGGCAAAGTACGTTGTCGCGGTGAGCGACATCCGAACCGTATGAAAGAAACTTAGAGAAGGATTTGTCGCAGACAGGGCAATGAACGTTGTTACCTTTGTAAAGTGTAGGCGCTACCAATCTGAAAATATAGCTCAGGCGTATGAGTAGCGGACGCGGTAAGGTATTGAGGAGGTATTTATAAAGCTTCTTCACTTTTCAAAGTTAACCTTTTCAAGAGAGAATATCGCTAATTTTGCTAGAAATCCTGTCATGAAACTGCTGCTCATTTTTACAAGTCTCCTTCTCATTATGCAAGACCAAATCATTGCCCAAGAACCAGTTGCACCGCGCAAAGACCAAATTTTGGAAAAACATGGTCACCAGCGCCTAGATCCATACTACTGGATGCGCGAGCGCGACACCCAGCCTGTTTTGGATTACCTGCAAGCAGAGAATGCCTATGCAGCAGCCTATTTCAAAGCTTTAGACCCTTTGGTCAATAGTCTTTTAGACGAATTCGAGCAACGCATAGACCCCAACGAAACGAGTGCGCCGTTCGTCGTGAATGGCTATCAATATCAGGTTAGAAATGTCGAAGGTCATGACTACCAACAAATCTATCGCTATGAGATGGATGGCAAGGCAGTTCTGTTTTTCGACGAGAACGAGCGTGCAAAAGGCAAATCTTTTTATGAATTAGCCAGTTGGTCTCCAGCTCCAAACAACCAAATTTTAGCAGTTTGTGAAGATTTCAAAGGCCGCAGAAAGTACGAGATCCGTTTCAGGTCAAACGGCAAATACCTCAAGGATGTCCTGACAGAAACGAGCGGAAGCATGGTTTGGGCCAAAGACAACAAAACAGTTTATTACACCAAAAAAGACCCCGAAACACTCCGAGAATATTTAGTGTATCGCCATCAAATTGGCACGCCACAAAGTGCGGATGAATTGATTTACGAAGAAAAAGACGACAAATTCAGCGTAGGGATTGGTAAAACCCTTACCAATGCCTTTATCCTGATTTATAGTTATAGCTCAACAACCTCTGAGATCCAAGTAATTGATGCCTCGTCGGCGAAAGCCTTACCAAAAGTATTTTTAGCCAGAAAAGCAGGCCACATCTATGAAGTAGAGCACCACGAAAATGGTTTTTATATTTTGAGCAACGACAACGCCGTCAATAATCGGATTTTATTTTCAAAAGACATACCAGAAGACATCGCTGCGTGCCAAGAGGTTGTCAAACACAACCCGAAAGTTTTATTAGAAGGGTTGAGCGTTTTCAAGAGGCATTTGCTCATTGAAGAAAGAGACAACGGGCTTTTGAAATTGAAATTAAAAAATGTTGCCGATGGTCAAGAAAAGTACATAGATGTGGATGGTGAAACCTATTATTTGGGGCTAGCTACCAATGACGACTACGCCGCCTCAAAAATCTTTTACGTTTTCAATTCCATGACCACGCCTTCAAGGGTTTACACCTATGACTTGCAAACCAACCAGCGCGAAATATTTTTTGAAAAGAAACTCATAGACCCCCAATTTAATCCTGAAAACTATGTATCTGAGCGCGTTTGGGCCACGGCCAACGACGGCACTCAAATTCCGGTGAGTATCGTCTACAAGAAAGGAACAGTTTTGGCCAAAGCACCTTTATTGTTGTATGGATATGGCTCATATGGTTACACGATTCCAGATATTTTTAGCCCGACCAGAGTTTCATTACTCGATCGCGGATTTGTATTTGCTACTGCGCACATTAGAGGTTGTAAGTATTTAGGCGAAGAATGGTACCAAGACGGAAAATTCGATAAAAAGATCAATACGTTTACCGATTTCATCAATGCGGCTGAATACCTTGGCCACATGGGTTACTGCGACCCCGCTCGCATTTATGCCAACGGAGGCAGCGCAGGTGGCTTGCTTATGGGCGCCATTGCCAACATGGCGCCGTATTTATTCAAAGGAATTGTTTCGGAAGTACCGTTTGTAGATGTGGTGACCACCATGCTAGACGAAAGCATTCCGCTCACCACAGGTGAATACGAAGAATGGGGCAATCCGACTGACCCACATTATTACTATTACTTGCTCAAGTATTCTCCTTACGATAACTTGCATGCCATGGCTTACCCAGCCATGTATGTCACATCTGGTTACCATGACTCTCAAGTGCAATATTGGGAGCCCGCCAAATATGTAGCCAAACTCAGAACCTTGCGCACCAACAACGCAGCACTAATTTTTGAGTGCAATATGGACGCGGGCCATGGCGGCGGTTCTGGCCGTAGTGTAGAGCGCCTAGAGCGCGCCAAGATGTACGCATTTATTTTAGGACTTGAGCAGGGCATTACGCATTAGTCTTGGGTTGTTATTTTGGGCCTTCAATTTAGGGGCGCAAACTCAGGCTTTAGAAAGTTTTAGGCACCGCCCCATTATGTATGCCGATTTGGGTTACAACGTCAATCCATTTCGCATTGACTACCCTTTTGGGTCACAAACCAACACACTTGCCTACAAAAACAATTTTAGTCCGTTTTTAGGGCTCGGCTTTGCTTATAAAATGTATCATTTGCGCTTGGGCTTCCCAGTAATTGGCAACTTGCGCCCCAACAACAAATTCGGCAAAACCACACAATACAACTTTGCTTATGATTTTACGTATAAGCGCGTCTGGTACGATTTAGAGTTCAAATCAACTTTTGGTTATGCCCTTAAAAAACCTAAAGTCATTTTGCCCGATACCTATTCGGTGAATGTCATGACGAATGGTTGGTATTTTGGTAATCCTGAATTTCAAATCAATGGGTTGTTGGGCAAACGCGCGCACTACAAGCAAGAAATCCTGACTTGGTATATAAAAGGAACACTCAATTATTTTGGTTCTTTCGCACGCACAGGTATGCTTATTCCCGAAAACTTAGCCAATCTCAACGACCCATTTACGCTGCTTACGCAACTCAAGGCACTCGATTTTGGGGCAACGCCAGGGGTGGCTTATGTCAATCGCAAAAAGAATTGGCAAATCGGTGGTTGGGCAGGCGTGGGGCCAGTGGTGCAATTCAAAGAATATCAAACCGACGTTTTCTCTCAAATCAGCTTGGGCCTTGCTCCGCGCTTCGATGTCCGGTTCATGGGGGGTTATTCTTCAGATGAAAAGTTCTTTTTTTTGGTCAGCGATTTTGACAACAAAAGCCTGCGCTTCTCCGACTTCCGTTACCGCCAAGTTTATTTTGCCCTCAAATTTGTGGCGGGTTACCGTTTCAAAGAGAAAGAAAAAATTGTTCCTAATTAAAAGGAAAGTAGGAAGCCGTTTTTCCGTTGTAAGTGATGCGCAATTCGATGTTTTTTGGGGTATTTTTAAGTTGAATAAAGATGTCCTTCCCCAATATGCTTTTTCCTTTGAGCTTTTCAATTTCGGATACATAGCCCGGGCTTGGCACCCCGTTCACCCAAGCACTCACTTCTACAGCACCTGTTCCATTGACCTGAACAAAGTAAGTGTCGTTAGAAATGGGAACGAGACTTACGAATCCTTGTTCTTTTTGCACATCTTTTTTAGGATAAATGAGCCCTATTTTATTTTTAAGCACTGCTTTTTTGACTGGAATCCAACCATTTTCTTCGAGGTCTATTTGAGGAAACTCCGTCATTTTTTTGGCTGCGCTTGGCTCTAATTTCCATACCCTAACGTAGTCAACTTGGTAATCGGCTGGGAATTGGGTTTTGGCATCAGGCCCAGGGTTGAATGGGTAGCCGTCTCTTGCAACTGCTAAATTGACAATGACATTCATGGGCGTAGAAAAATCACCAGCAAAATGAGAAACAGGCACACCATTCACAAAATACGTAAGTGAATTGGGCAACCAAACGCCAGAGTAAATAACGGTGTTATTGACGACAGGAGCCTTCATCCTGATCCATCCACCCCAGTCCTTTTGAAGTCCGATGCTATTTTTAACGTAATCTTTGCGTTCGGGCAAATGAATATCGATATGCACATCGTTACTGCGCTCTCCTTTACATTCCATGATGTCGATTTCGTCTTTTCCGTTCTGACCAAAAAGCCAAAATGCAGGCCACAAACCTTTACCTTCAGGTACGACTGCCCTACATTCAAAGTAGCCGTAGCGAAAGGTATCGATACTCCATAAACAAGAAGTGAGGTAGTCTAGGTAGACGGAATCGTTTTTGACATCGATGTTTAATTCCTGCGCTTGTTGTTGGTTGATCATCCAGTTTGGAACGACAGTTTTTTGCCCAAATTCTTTGGCGCCTAAATGCACCCAGCCATTTCTTTGGGAGAGCATTTCGGGAACAGCCCATTGGCTTTGATCGAGCAACAAACCACCCCAAGGATAGCGCGGATACCATTTGGATTCATCTACCTTTTTCCCAATAAATTCATCGCCGAAATGATAGTGCCATTGCAGCACAGTATCGGTCCTGAATTGGAAAAGTGCGGGTTTGATTTG
>RDZL01000223.1 GCA_004295165.1 Flavobacteriia bacterium | reverse complement strand
GGTTTTCTGCGCTTCGTCTCCACCTATATGAACGTAGGCACTCGCAAAAAGCGGGAGCACTTCCTTCAAGACGTCTTGAAGGAAAAGGATGCTTTCTTCTTTGGCACAAAAGATATCGTCAAAAATACCCCAAAGGCCTTCGACACCTTGCGCTTGGCCGGTGCAAGAATATTGTGGATATGCGGCTAGTGCTGCTCTGGCGTGACCTGGCATCTCGATTTCTGGTACCACTTCGATGAATCTTGCGCCTGCATAAGCCACCACTTCTTTGATTTGTTCTTGGGTGTAAAAACCGCCATAACGCGTTTTGTCATAGGTGCGCGGTAATGTGCTGTAATGATTTTCAACGGTAGAATCGCGCCAAGCACCCACTTCGGTCAAGAGGGGATATTTTTTGATTTCGATGCGCCAACCTTGGTCGTCGGTGAGGTGCCAATGCAGTGTATTGAACTTGTAATAAGCCATGAGGTCAATGAATCGCTTGACTTCATCTACCGTAAAAAAATGTCTAGATACATCTAAGTGCAAGCCGCGCCATTGAAACTTAGGGTAGTCTTTCACGAAGCATTTTGGAAAACTCAATTGACCATCTTGCAGCGAACTCAATTGCAACAATGAAACCCATGCATAAAAGCATGAGGCCTCACTCGAATAGGAAATCGTAATGCGCTCCGCAATATTGATGCTGTAAGAGTCTTGCTTGACATTCGTGAGTTTCTTGAACTGCACCATCGGGTTCTGGACAAACGGGCTCACTTCAATTCCTTTTGACCACAGCGCATAGCTTTTAAAGGCGTCGACCAGATTGGGTGTCAAATTGGACGGATCAATGAGCAAATTGCCACTGCTTACAAACTGACCATTAGTGGTTTGGTAAACGGCTGGTGTGGGCAAAATCGGACAAGTTTGACTGTAGGAATAGAGGGCAAACAAGCTCCAAAGGAGGGTAATTCTAAATTTTAACATGCCCTAAAATTAATGAATTCAAACAGATGACTAACTTTGTCCAAAGATCATTCATGAAAGTCTACAATAATATCCTCGAAACCATTGGCAATACGCCCTTAGTGCGCCTTAACAAACTGACCCAGCATATTCCGGCACAAGTCCTTGCTAAAATAGAAACCACCAATCCGGGAAACTCCGTCAAAGACCGCATGGCTGTCAAGATGATCGAAGATGCCGAAAGAGCCGGTATTCTCAAGCCAGGCGGTACGGTCATTGAAGGCACCTCAGGCAACACGGGTATGGGTTTGGCCTTGGCCTGCATCATCAAAGGATATAAACTCATTTGTGTGCTCAACGACAAGCAATCCAAAGAAAAAATGGATATTTTGCGCGCTGTTGGTGCAGAAGTGGTGGTTTGCCCTACGGCAGTTGAACCTTCAGATCCAAGATCGTATTACTCGGTATCGCGTCGTTTGGCTACCGAAATCCCGAACTCTTGGTATGTCAATCAGTACGATAATTTATCAAACAGAACCGCACATTACGAGCAAACAGGCCCCGAAATTTGGGAGCAAACCGAAGGTAAAATCACACACTTTGTAGTGGGTGTTGGCACTGGTGGTACCATTTCAGGTGTGGGGAAATACCTCAAAGAAAAAAATCCAAATATCAAGATTTGGGGAATAGACACCTACGGATCCGTATTTAAGAAATACAAAGAAACCGGCATTTTTGACGAAAACGAAATTTATCCTTACATCACTGAGGGCATTGGCGAAGACATCTTGCCTGCCAACGTAGATTTTGATACAATAGATCATTTTGAAAAGGTTACCGATAAAGACGCCGCCGTTTATACACGCAAATTGGCCCGTGAGGAAGGTATTTTTGTGGGGAATTCAGCAGGTTCTGCTATCAAAGGCTTGTTGCAAATGGCCGATAAGCTCACCAAAGATGATGTAGTGGTGGTTTTGTTCCACGACCACGGTAGCCGCTACATCGGCAAAATTTTCAATGATGACTGGATGCGCGAGCGCGGCTTTTTAGAAGAAGAGTTCCTCACTGCAGGCGACCTCGTAGCCAAACACGCCAACAAACCATTGGTTTCTTTGTACGCCGAAGAATTGGTCTCACATGCCGTTGCCAAAATGCGCAATTTCGATATTTCTCAGATCCCAGTCATGAAAGACGGGCAGTTTGTAGGGTCTATAGACGATAGCCATCTGTATCAGTTATTGGTAGATGATCCATCGCTCAAAGACGCGCCCATCTCTACCATCATGAATCCTGCTTTTCCAGTTGTTCAACAAAATACCAGCGTTGAAGAACTGTGCAAACTGATTTCCAAGCACGTCCCAGCAGTGCTTGTAGAACTCGGTAATGGGAAATTTCATATCGTATCTCGCTACGACGTCATTGCGGCAATGGCTTAAGCTCCCATGCGGATCATTTCTTTGGTTCCTTCCTTGACTGAATACCTTTGGGCCTTGGGCCTAGAGCAGGAGGTTGTAGGCATCACCAAGTTTTGTATCCACCCGCAGCAATGGTGGAAATCGAAAACAAGAGTTGGTGGTACGAAGCAATTGCATTTCGATACCATTCAACAACTTCAACCTACACTGATTATCGCCAATAAAGAAGAAAACACGAAAGAAGATATCGAGTTTCTGCAGGCTAAATATGAAGTTTTACTCACCGACATCATCAACCTCGACGACGCTTTTTTTTACTTGCAAGAAATAGGAAAGCGGGTGGGGCGTGAGTTGCCAGCAAATGCGTTGGTGTCTCAAATCAAAACGAAATTTGCCCATTTAGAGTCGATCGGAAAGGGCGGAACGTTTCTCTATTTTATTTGGCAAGACCCTCCTTATGTGGTAGGCCCAAATACCTACATTCATGCTTTGTTGAGTCATTTTGGTTTTGAAAATTATTGCACGATAGCAAGATATCCTGAACTCCAAGAAGTGCTCTCCAAGAAGGAAGAAGCAACAGATTATCCGGATTACATCTTTCTAAGTTCAGAACCTTATCCTTTTAAAGACGAGCATGTTGCATCTTTTCAAAAGCAGTTTCCAAATTCCAAAGTACGCCTGATCGATGGCGAGATGTGTTCGTGGTACGGTTCGAGAATGATGGCGGTGCCGGGGTATTTAAAGGAATTATTTTTGGAATGATAATTGCTTGAGGGGGGCTATGTTTCAAAAATTATTAGTCCTTTTACTAGGCTTACAATCAGGTGTTTGGGCCCAGCAGTTTCAAATTTTAGATGAATATCTAGGCAAGGGTATTTCTTTTGCTAAAATTTATCCAGAGAAAGAACCAGCGAAACTAACCGATATAGATGGTATATTTGAGCTCCTTGCGTCCGATCAAAGTATCCAAATTAAGGCACAGGGCTATCACGACACAACTATTTATTTACCTGAATTAGTAACAAATCAAATCTATTTGCGCACCAAAGCGCAGCAGACTCAAGATGTTGTGGTCTTGCCCGGCTTGAACCCAGCTCTACGCATCATCGAACAAGCCATTGGAAATAGAAAGCGCAATCATCCTCAAGCGCATGGAGGCTTTATCGCAGAACAATACAGTAAGTTTGTTTTTGACTTGGATGACACCACAAGACGAAAAATGGCTGCATCAGTCATTTCTCCATCCGATACCAATAATTTTGAATTCAAGCAATTCACCGAACGGCAAGCATTTTTTATTTCTGAAACAAAGTCTAGTCATTATTTTGAGCCACCATATCGGGAGAAAGAAATAATAGAGGCTTATCGCGTCTCTGGTTTTACTGATCCTGCTTTGTCTAGTATTGCCCAGGGCTTGCAGTCATTTCATTTTTACGAAATTCAGCTTGAAATACTTGGTCTGAAGTATTTGAGCCCGCTGGCTCCGGGCTCACTCAATCGCTATTTTTTCTCTTTAAGAGACACAACAATTACAGGCGTAGACACCACTTTTACCATTTTTTTCAAGCCTAAAAAAGGCGCTGATTTCAATGGATTAACAGGGTATTTGTATATCAATACCAATGGATTTGCCATAGAGAAAGTGCAGGCCTCACCTTTTAATCCGCCGCCCAATTCAAATAAAGTCTCCATTGTACAGGAATACCAACTGATCGATTCTAAAATATGGTTTCCTAAGCAGTTGAGCACTGATATTTACCTACCGTTTATTTCATTGAGTTTTGATTCCTTGCCAGCAGTAATTGTCGGTAAAGGTATGAATGTGGTAAAAGAGGTGCGTTTTGATCCTCCCGAACTTGATAAAGTAAGGTTTCAACAAATTGCAGTAGAGACACTTCCGAATGCTGCCAATAAGCTCTCAGCTTCTGCCTGGGATAGCGTGCGCATTGCGCCTTTAAGTGAGCGGGAAAAGATGACTTACATACAAATTGATTCCTTGTCTGAGGAATATCATTTTGATCAAAAGCTGAAAATTGCCAAAGTGCTTGCCACAGGTAAAATTCAATTGGGTTATGCTCAAATAGATGCCACTAAATTCCTTAAATACAATGCATTTGAGCGGGTTCGCTACGGTTTAGGAATTGAGAGTTCTCAAAAGTTATCAAAGTACTTTAATTTGGGTGCGAGTGGAGGCTATGGTCTCAACGACCAGCGTTTCAAATACGATGCTTATTTAAATGTGTTTATCCCGTCAGTTCATCAGTTCAAGCTCAAGGCAGCAAGAAGTTTGGATGTTGTCGAAGTAGGGGCGCCGGTGCTCTATCAAACGAATTTGCTCTTTAAGCAGGATGCCACGCGTTATTTGTATGCGTCGAATATGGCGTATCAAGAGAAGTTAGGGCTGCAATTTTCAGGGCAAATCAAGGCAAATCAACATTTTGAATTGGAGACAAGCTTACAGCGCAATCAATATACAGATGGCTATTTGTATGCGGGGCAATCTGCGTCACAAGTTTTAATGAGTCGCGTGTCTTTCAGTTGGGCTTTTAGAGAAAAATCAGCCTATTTTGGTAATGTTTTGCTGCCAAAGCCAAGTGCTTATCCCAAAATTCAAGTTCAATTTGAACACGCTTGGCCACTGATTGGATGGTCAAGTAATCCTACTGCCTTCAATCGATTCCAATTTAATGCTTTTCAAGTACTAACGTTGCCAGGGCGAGGAATATTGAACTGGAATGCACGTTTTTCGCACACCGATCAGTCAACACCACTTTTATTTCAGCATGTCGTCTCGGCGAGTCGATCGATAGACAATAACGGCATAAATGTGAGTGTTGCCAATACGTTTGAAACGCTCATTAGTACTGCTTTTTATCACCAAACCCAAGTGCAATTATTTATGCGCTACACACAAAATGCTTGGCGAACAAAAGCTACCTGGAATGAACCACAATTAGGTTTTCATTATGCTTTTGGATGGGGAACAATGTCACAAAAGAGCGCGCACAATACTAGCTTCATGACTATGGATAAGGGCTATCATGAAACGGGTATTTTGCTCAATGGACTTTGGGTAAGTGGTGCAAGTAGCTTTGGAATTGGTGTCTTCGGCACATTTGGTTATTATGCGCCAAAAAATTGGCGTCAAAATTTGGTACCTAAGTTTTCTATTGGTTATGTTTTTTGATTTAAAAATCAAATAGCGTAGGCATGTCCGAAGCGGGCTTTGGCTTTTCGGGTGCTTTCTTGATAACTGGCTTGGGTTCAGGTGTTGGTGTAAGTGTTGGTTCAGGTTCAGGTATTGGTGCCGATTGTGCAACGGGAGCAAAAGCAGGCTTTTCTTCCATTTTATGAACCGGTAAGTTCAGCAACTGCTTCTTGATTTTTTCGAGTCTTGCGATCAAGTCACGATGATCAATTGTCGATTCAGGCTGAGTTTGTATGGTTTGAATAACTTGATCATAGGGCGCGGCAACAGCAGAATTTCCCTTTTGTTTGAGTGCTTTTTTAGCACCATCTAAGGTGTAGCCTTCGACTTTTACAAAATGGTAAATGCGCTTGATTTGCTCGATTTCTTTGACCGAAAAAAGCCGATTGCCCTTTTTGTTCTTTTTTGAAACCACAAGATTAAATTCCTTCTCCCAAAATCTTAAGAGTGAGGCATTTACTTGAAGCATGTCTGCCACTTCGCCTATGCTGTAATAAAGTTTGCTAAGTGTTTGATTTTCAATTGAGGGCATCTGTCTACTTGAATGAATATTCGAAAATAATTATTATTTTTGCAACGGCTTTCAGAAAATGAAAATAAATCGCATATTTTTCTTGTTTCTCTATTTCGTTTGTGCTCATGTGTTGCAAGCGCAGCCTCCCTTGACAACTGAACAAGCTCAGGCTCCCTTGCCTAACGACCCACAGGTAGATGCCATTATCAATTACGCCAAACGATTTTTAGGGGTTCCTTACCGCTATGGCGGCACCACACCATCAGGTTTTGATTGTTCTGGTTTCATCAACTACATCTTTGGTAATTTTGGCTTTGATTTAGTCCGAACCAGTTACGGTTTGGCAGAGCTCGGCACCACCGTTAAGCTCTCTGAAATCCGACCAGGCGACCTCATGTTTTTCAAAGGCAGCAATGTCAATTCTACCAATGTAGGGCACGTGGCGCTCGTTG
>RDZL01000222.1 GCA_004295165.1 Flavobacteriia bacterium | reverse complement strand
CGGCTGCTATGCCAAAACCATCGATTTATCTCGCGAAAAGGAACCACAAATTTACGATGCTATCCGCTTTGGCGCCTTGTTAGAAAACGTTGGGTTCCCCCAAGAGTCTTCTGCCCCAGATTACTCAGATGGCAGTATTACCGAAAACACCCGCGTTTCTTACCCTATTCATCATATCGACAACATTGCCACACCTTCTGTTGGTGCAGCGCCAAAGAATATCTTCTTCTTGACCGCTGACGCTTTTGGTGTTTTGCCTCCGATTTCTAAACTGACCAAAGCACAAGCGATGTATCACTTTATGTCTGGCTACACTGCAAAGGTGGCGGGTACTGAAGTCGGTATTACCGAACCCACCACTACTTTCTCTGCTGGTTTTGGCGCTGCATTCTTGCCTTTACACCCCGCTCAATACGCCAAATTACTCGGCGAAAAATTAGAGGGTACCGACATCAATGTTTGGCTCATCAATACCGGTTGGTCTGGTGGCTCTTATGGTGTGGGCTCGCGCATGAAGCTCTCTTACACGCGTGCCATGATCACCGCAGCACTTACTGGAAAGCTCAATCAAGTAGCTTGCGAGCAAATGCCTTTCTTTGATTTATCTTTCCCAACAACTTGCGAAGGCGTGCCGGCAGAGTTGCTTAACCCGCGAAACACTTGGGCAGATAAAACCCTTTACGATCAAACTGCTGCGAGCTTAGCGGCTAAGTTTGTTGCGAACTTCGAGAAGTTTGCCGCACAAACAGACGCCAGCATCCTTGCTGCCGCACCTAAAGTTCCTGCATAATTCCTCCTTTCCATCAGTCAACAATTTTGGAAAGACACAAGGGCCGCATAGCGGCCCTTTTTTTGTTGCATACGCTGAGCTTGCTTAGTCAGGTCTTTGGTGCTAGAGAAAGTCTTTAGCGAAGCGCTTGTCTAAGAAAATGGGGCAAAAAAAAAGCTCCGACCATAAGGACGGAGCTTTAAAGTATGTATTAAAATGAACGAATTAACGCTTGTGCATTGGTTCGTCAGATACAGTTAAGACTTTACGTCCTTTGCGACGACGCGCAGCCAATACACGACGACCGTTTTTTGTGGCCATACGGCTACGGAAGCCATGTTTGTTTCTTCTTTTTCTTACCGATGGTTGAAACGTTCTTTTCATGTCGTGTCGTTATTTGTAATGTTTTTGGGATGCAAAGATACTATATTTTTTAGAATTTCAAATTCTTTCGACAAAAATCGTTAAAAAAAGCCATTGCCCCAAGAAAGCAAGTTATTTTTGTAGTGCAAAGCGCCGAAGCCATGATGAGACCCAAGAAAAATAAAGAACCCAAAGTAAAATTAACCAAAGATAGCTGGCGCAAGGCTGCACGTTTTTTAAAGTACCTGAAGCCCTATGCGGGCATGTATTTTATTGGCTGGATTTTCTTGGTCCTCAGTACATCTGCAGGCTTGGTTTTTCCTTATCTGATGGGCAAGCTTTTGGGTAGTTCGGGTGCAAGCTCCAACCCAGAGCAAGCCATACGCCTCATCGACCTCTCCAACGTCAATCAAATCGCGTTTGCGCTCTTTATTTTGTTCTTTTTTCAGAGTGTGTTTTCTTTTGTTCGGGTAGTGTTGTTCAACAACGTTACCGAAAATGCCCTTCGCGACATGCGCAACGATGCTTTTGAACGCTTGGTCTATATGCCCATGGACTTTTTCAATCGCCAGAAAGTTGGGGAGCTCACTTCGCGGGTGGCCTCAGACATCGCTCAAATTCAAGAAGTACTCCGCACCACAATTGCCGAATTCTTCAGACAAATCATCATTGTATTTGGCGGCATTGCTTTCTTGTTTTTCATCTCCTGGAAGCTTTCCTTGATCATGCTTGCCACCGTGCCTGTTATGGCCATTGTAGCGGTATTTTTTGGACGTTACATCCGCAAGCTCAGCAAAGAAGCACAAGATTATATCGCTACCTCAAATTCCATCTTAGAAGAAGCGCTTACGGGTATTGCCAATGTAAAAGCCTTCACCAACGAATGGTTCTTGCTCTCCAAATACAATAAAAGCACCCAGCAAACCCGCGACCTCAATGTGCGCAGTGGTATTTGGCGCGGCTTGTTCGTGTCTTTCATTATCTTCTGTCTTTTTGGAGCCATTGTCTTTATTGTTTGGAAAGGCTTACTCATGACCCAAGGGCCTAACCCTGAGCTCGAATCAGAAGGCTTTTATCAGTTTGTCTTGTTCACCATCATGATGGGCGCCTCCATCGGTTCATTACCCGATCTTTATGCCAGTGTTCAAAAGGCAGTTGGTGCTACCGAAAATTTACTCGACCTCCTCCAAGAGGAAACCGAAAAGTTAAGCAATACGACTAAAGAGCCCATTCACATGGACGGCTCAGTACGCTTTGAAAACCTTCAATTCAGTTATCCGCAGCGAGCCGATGTCGAAGTGCTCAAGGGGATCAACTTTTCTTTAGCACCCAATCAAACTTTAGCCCTTGTAGGTAAAAGCGGTTCTGGTAAGTCCACGATCGCCAATTTGCTTTTACAATTTTATCAACCTACGCAGGGTGCCATTTATTTTGGATCAGCGTTGGCGAGTTCTTTTGATTTGCATCAATTGCGCCAACAAATGGCGATTGTACCCCAAGAGGTGCTCTTGTTTTCGGGCAGCATTCTAGAAAACATCCGTTTTGGTCGGCCGGACGCTACAGAACAAGAAGTCATTGAGGCTGCTCAAAAAGCCAATGCCTGGGAATTCATTGTTGGTTTCCCCGAACAACTCAATACAGAAGTAGGTGACCGCGGTATTCAGCTGTCAGGAGGTCAGAAACAGCGCATTGCCATCGCAAGGGCCATTCTCAAAAATCCGAGTATTTTGATTTTAGATGAAGCAACCTCTGCGCTCGACTCCACTTCAGAAAGACTCGTTCAAGAGGCCTTAGAAGAGCTCATGAAAGGCCGTACTTCAATTGTGATTGCACACCGTTTGTCTACAATCCGTCAGGCCGATCAAATATTGGTCTTACAAGATGGTCAAATTACGGAGCAAGGCAAGCACGACGAGCTGATGGCGTTGAAGGGGCAGTACGCAACTTACGTGGCGCAGCAATTGATTTAAAACCTGCTTAAGATTTCTTTGAGGGCTTGCTAAAGATTACTTGGGAGCCTATTTGAAAAGGGTCTCTACAAAAGCCTTGCGGTCAAAAAGCTGGAGGTCTTCCATTTTTTCACCTACGCCAATGTACTTGACCGGGATTTTCATCTGATCTGAGATGCCAATAACAACCCCGCCTTTGGCTGTGCCATCGAGTTTGGTAACGGCTAGTGCATTGATGTCTGTGGCTTGCGCAAACTGTTTGGCCTGTTCGTAGGCATTTTGGCCCGTTGAGCCATCGAGCACCAATAAGATTTCATGAGGGGCATTGGGCACCACTTTATCCATCACACGCTTGATCTTGGAAAGTTCTTGCATGAGATTGACTTTGTTGTGTAAGCGCCCTGCGGTATCGATGATCACGACATCGGCTCCTTGCGCTTTGGCGGATTGCAAAGCGTCAAAAGCAACACTTGCGGGATCTGCGCCCATGCCTTGTTGTACGATCGGTACTCCTACGCGATCAGCCCATATAATGAGTTGGTCTACAGCTGCTGCTCTAAAGGTGTCTGAAGCGCCCAAAACAACCTTTAAACCGGCTTGTTTCATTTGATGGGCCAGTTTGCCGATGGTGGTGGTTTTGCCGACGCCATTTACGCCAACAACCATCAATACGTATGGATTGCCGTCTGCAGGTTTGTCTACCTTGAGTTGGCCTTCAAAATTAGCGGCGTTTTCTTCTAGTAGTGCGATGATTTCGTCGCGGAGAATATGGTTGAGTTCTTCTGAATTGATCACGCGGTCTTTGGAAACACGTGCTTCGATGCGATCGATGATTTTAAGGGTGGTTTCTACCCCTACATCTGCGGTAATGAGTAGTTCTTCAAGGTCGTCAAGGACGTCTTGGTCTACGCGGCTTTTGCCCACGAGCAAACGCGTGATTTTAGAGAAAAATGTTTGTTTGGTTTTCTCTAGACCTTGATCGAGGGTTTCTTTTTGAACTGGATCAAGGGTTTCTTTTTTAGATTTTGAAAAAAAATCAAATATGCCCATGTGCTAAGATAAAAAAAAAGCTCCCAACTTGGAAGCTTTAAAAGGGAATGCACAACGGTTTAGCCTTTGGTAAACCACTCTTTTACTTTGTCGTTGTGTACGATTTCTTCTTTGAAGGTGTATGAGCCAGACTTTTCAGACTTGACCATTTTGATCACCTTTGTATGTTCTTTACCTCCACCTTTCTGGAGTGATGCAACTACTTTCTTTGCCATGACTTACTTATTTAATTTCTTTATGGACAGTCATACGCTTGAGGATGGGATTAAATTTCTTAATCTCCATACGATCTGGCGTATTTTTACGGTTCTTGGTGGTGATGTAGCGTGATGTACCGGGCATACCAGATTCTTTATGCTCAGTGCACTCTAGAATTACTTGGATGCGGTTGCCTTTACTCTTCTTAGCCATTTTCTAAATGTTTATTCTGTTTCCCAACAGGTTATTTCAAAAATCCTTTTTGGCGTGCTTCTTTCAAGCAAGCAGAGATTCCTTTCTTATTGATGGTGCGCAATGCAGCAGCAGAAATCTTTAAAGTGATAAAATTATCTTCTTCAGGAACGAAAAACTTCTTCGTGATCAAGTTCGGATAAAAACGACGCTTGGTCTTGCGATTTGAGTGCGATACGTTGTTTCCAACCATCACTGACTTTCCTGTTAACTGACAAACTCGTGACATGTCTAAATTATTACGTGTAATTACAAAAGCGGATGCAAAGATAACAACTTTTTACAATACTACAAATCCATTGTCCACAAAAAAGTAGCCTTTTTCAACAATCCCAATTATTTCACCTGATTTCTAGGGTGATGTTTCAGGATAGCCTTGCGCAAAAAGCGTTGGTCCAGATGTGTGTAAATCTCTGTGGTGGTGATAGATTCGTGTCCGAGCATTTCCTGAACTGCCCTTAAATTGGCTCCGCCTTCCACCAAATGTGTGGCAAAACTATGTCGAAAAGTATGCGGAGAAATTTGTTTGTTGAGCCCCATTTTTTGGGCAAGTTGCTTAATGATGGTGAAAATCATGACGCGCGTGAGCTGATGTCCGCGTCGATTTAAAAAAATAAAGTGTTCTTGACCGGCCTTTATTGGCACCTCCAAACGACTTTGCCGCGTGTAGTTAGTGATTTCAAAAATGACCTGTTGCGAAACGGGCACTAACCGTTCTTTATTGCCTTTACCAATGACACGGATAAACCCTTCGTCAAAATACAAATCTGAAAAACGCAAACCAATGAGTTCCGATACCCGTAAGCCACAACTATAGAGCGTTTCTAGCATGGCGTGATTGCGTTCGCCCTCGGCACTGCTTAAGTCTATGGCCGCTAAAAGGGCGTCAATTTCTTCGATTTCGAGCACCTCAGGGAGTTTGCGCCCAAGTTTGGGTTGCTCGAGTAACTCAGAGGGGTCGGATTGGATGTAGCGCTCCAAAATGAGGAACTTGAAAAAGTGTTTGATTCCAGAAATGATACGGGCTTGACTACGCGCCGCTAGCCCGAGGTCGTAGAGATGCGCCACAAAGGTTTTGAGTTGGTCGTAGGCAACTTGTTCGGGCCTGCACTTTTCCTGCTCAAAAAAGGCAGCTAAGAGCGCAACGTCTCGCTGATAGGCCAAAATAGAATTGTTGGCCAAACCCTTTTCTATTTTCAGGTATGAAACAAAATCCTTAATATAGCGCTCCCAATGCATGTCTTATGAAGTTGCTTATTGTCAATGGTCCTAATTTGAATTTACTCGGCACCCGTGAAACACAAATATATGGCAATGTCACATTTGAAGCGTTTTTCGACGAACTTAAAAAAGGCTTTTCACACGAATTGACTTATTTTCAGTCAAACATAGAAGGGGAACTCATCGAATTACTTCAAAAAGCAAACGTAGACGGCATTATTCTGAATGCCGGAGGCTACACCCATACAAGCGTTGCGCTGCGCGATTGCATAGCCGCTATTTCTACACCAGTTGTTGAGGTGCACATTTCGAATATTGCTGGGCGCGAAAGCTTCCGCCATGAGTCCTTATTGAGCCCGGTTTGCAAGGGTTGTATTTTTGGTTTTGGTTTGGAAGGGTATCGGTTGGCTATCAAAGCATTTGAGTTATAGTATTTTGGCATCATTTTGGTAGCAAATGCCAAAATTTTCCAAATGAGATTATTCCTTACCTTTAGTTTACTTTTTCTTTTCACCTGCACTTCTTTTGCGCAGCGCAAAGTACAACTCGTCATTCTTTTCGACACCTCAAATAGCATGGATGGCTTGCTCAATCAAGCCAAATCCCGCATTTGGGCCATCGTTAATGAGGCTTCCACACTGACCTATCAAGGCGCTCCGGTTACCTTAGAAATTGCCATGTACGACTACGGTAACTCGACAATTCCAGCCGCTAAAAATTACATCCGCAAGCAACTCGATTTTTCGACAGACCTCGATTTGGTCTCTGAAAAACTCTTTGGCTTGCGCACCAGTGGAGGCTTAGAATATTGCCCTGCAGTCATTGTTTCTTCGCTCAAAGAACTCAATTGGTCTAACAGCCCACAAGACCTCAAGCTCATTT
>RDZL01000130.1 GCA_004295165.1 Flavobacteriia bacterium | reverse complement strand
CGTTTATTTCACTCGGAATTGGTGTTGGACAAGCACTCGGCTCCTACATTTTTGCGCACAGCAATTTTAATACGCTATTTATGGCCTCAGCTGGCTTTGGTGTGCTTGCACTCATGTTATTGAGTCCTATCAAAGAGACACTGCCCGAACAACAAGCGTTTCGATGGCGGCAGTTATTGATCAAATGGGAAGACGTCGTGGAGCCAAGTGTGAAACCCGCTGCGCTGATCATGCTACTTACCGCAATTAGCTCAGGACTTATATTTGTCTTGACACCTGATTACTCCGCCTACTTAGGAATTGCCAATAAAGGCTATTTTTTCGGGATCTACGTCCTGAGTACAATAGGCATTCGCTTGGTGTTTTCTTCGCTCTCTGACCGGATCGGACGCAGAGAAACCATGCTCATTGGCTGCTCCCTACTCGTTTTGAGCATGACCTTACTTGGATTTTCTGACGACATTTGGAGTTATTCGCTAGCCGCTGCAATTTTTGGTTTGGCCACCGGGATTTCAAGCCCGACACTTTTCGCCTGGACCGCCGATCTGAGTTTGCCGCAGCGACGCGGCACGGGTGCTGGAACGCTTTTTATCGCACTCGAAATCGGGATTTTAGTAGGGTCTGGCCTGACGTTTTTGTTCTACAAAAATACCATCGAAAGTGCGCGCACCTGCTTGTTTATTGCCGCCGGGTTTGGAGGTGTCGCGTTGCTATTTTTACTCCTGCAAATGCGCAAGGTTAAGCAGGCTGCTGCTTTAGATAACGCCTAACGAGCCAATGACCAGCATACACTAAAGGCGTCAGCAGAATGGCAATCAGTATTTTGAGTAAGTAGTTGGTAGGTGCAACTTCCATGTAGGTAGCCAAACTCATGGCTCCTGGCAACACAAAACCGATGTATAAAACGATGTAAGAATCGATGAGTTGCGAAATGAGCGTACTGCCGGTACTGCGCAACCAAATAAAGCGATTCCCTGTCTTGTGCTTGATGCGCTCAAATATATAAGCATCTAGGAGTTGAGAAACCAAAAAAGCAACAATACTACCGACAATAACCGCTTGGGCCTGGCCAAATACCAAGTTATAGGCTGCATTGGTGGCAAGTTTGGAACCCTTGATTTCATAAGCCGGAACAGCCATTGAAAGCCCTACAATTAAAAAGCAGTAAGCGATGAGCCCCGCGGTGATCCAGGACAGTCTTCGGACCGCTTTTTGACCGTAAAATTCGTTGAGTAAGTCGGTCAATAAAAAAACAACCGGCCACGGTAAAATCCCGATAATGGTGACGAAAGGCCCTACTTTACGACCAAAAAAGAAGCCTTCTAGCGGAATTTGAATCAGTTTGTTGCTGATGAGTTCTGCCGTAACCGCGTTGGTTACAAATAAACCTGCAAGGGCAATGAAAAGCCATTGTCTGCGCTCATTGAGTTGTGCTTGCTCCATGTGGCTAAGATAGGCAATTAGGGCGTACCGTAATCGAGGCGCTTGGTTTTCAGGTAGCGCTGTATGTAATACTGAGACGTATTGAAGTTGTCTATGCGCACGCCCGTATTGGCAGAATGG
>RDZL01000221.1 GCA_004295165.1 Flavobacteriia bacterium | reverse complement strand
ACCGAAATCGAACGCCTCCCAGGAGCCAACCGAGATGTCAGTAAAGTAATTGCAGCGCTACCAGGTGTGGCGGCGCGTGCTACGTTTAGAAACGACATCATCATCAGAGGGGGCTCGCCCGGTGAAAACAAATTTTACCTCGACGGAATAGAAGTACCCAATATCAATCACTTTGCTACGCAAGGAAGTAGCGGTGGCCCAGTGGGTTTACTGAACGTTAACTTCATCAGGGAAGTAGAGTTTTATTCTGGAGCTTTTCCCGCCAACCGCGCCAACGGGCTTTCTTCAGTGCTTTCTTTCAAGCAAAAAGACGGCAACAAAGACGCCCTAATTACCAATTTTGCACTTGGTTCCTCAGACGCCGCCCTTACTTTTGATGGCCCAATTGGCGACAAGGGCGATTTTATTTTTTCGGTGCGACGCTCTTATTTGCAATTGCTTTTTGCAGCACTCCAGTTGCCCATTCTACCCAACTACAATGACTACCAATTCAAATTCAATTTTCAGCTCGACGCCAAAAACAAACTTTCGATTATTGGCCTTGGTGCCCTCGATCAGTTTGGCTTAAACGCTAGCGTCAACGACGGCCTCACCGACACCGCTCAAATCGCCTACAATAATTTCATCCTCGGCAATTTGCCGCAGCAAGGTCAATGGAACTACACGATGGGTGCCGTTTGGCAGCATTCCTCTAAGTCTTCTATTCAAACCGTGGTGGCCAGCCGCAATATGCTCAACAACCGAGCCTATCGCTATAAAGACCGCATAGAAGAGCCACAGTTTTTATTACAAGATTACACTTCTTTTGAGGCTGAAAATAAATTGCGTTTCGAACACACCTACCTCAAAAATGGCTGGCGCTGGAACGTTGGTGTAGGGTATGAATACGCGAAATATTTCTCCGATACGTATCAAAAACTCACCATCTTTGGACAGCCAGCGGTCATTGACTTTGAATCGACGCTCAACTTACACAAATATGCCGCTTTTTCGCAACTCAGTCGCGCCTTCTTGAATGAAAGATTGCGTTTATCTGTTGGTTTGCGTGCAGATGGAACCTCGTATAGCGCGCAAATGCGCAACCCTTTCAAACAGTTCGCTCCTATGTTTTCGGCTTCTTATCGCCTCACCGAAGACTGGGCTATTAATACCAATATCGCGCGTTATCACCAATTGCCTTCATATACCATTCTAGGGTATAGAAATTTTGCCGGAGACCTCGTCAACCAACAAAACGACGTGCGTTACATCCAAGCAGATCATTTTGTATTGGGTACAGAATACCTGCTCAAATGGAATGCGCGCATTACGCTAGAGGGTTTTTATAAAAAGTACAATTACTATCCATTCTCGCTTAAAGATTCCATTTCTTTGGCCAATATCGGTTCAGATTTCGGCGTGGTCGGGAATGAAGCCGTCACTTCAACTTCTAGTGGGCGCAGTTATGGCGCGGAGTTCTTGTACCAACAAAAACTATATAAAGGGTTTTATGCCGTTTTGGCCTACACTTGGGTGCGTTCAGAATTCCTCAATAAAAACAATGTTTATGTTCCGACTTCCTGGGACAGCCGTCATATTGTCTCGCTCACGGGCGGTAAGCGTTTTAAAAATGGTTGGGAATTTGGGTTGCGTTGGTTGTATTCTGGCGGCGCACCTTACACTCCATACAATATCGCTAGTTCATCCCTGATCAGCAACTGGGATATCAATGGGGTAGGGATCTTAGATTATTCGCAACTCAATACACAGCGCGAAAGCAATTTTCATCAGCTGAATGTGCGCGTCGACAAAAAACTCTACCTCGATAAATTCAACATGAACTTTTACTTCGATGTGCAGAACGCTTACGCCTTCAAAACGAAGTTGGCGCCTATTTTGCTCGTGCAAACCAATGCCAATAACCAACCAATTGTCGATCCAAATGATCCTACGCGCTATCAAACCACATTGCTAGAAAACGCGTCAGGTATTTTACAGCCAGCGCTCGGCATTATCATTGAATTTGTCACGAAGAAAGCAAAGTAAATAGCTTGCTTTGAATTTTTAAAAAAGTGGTATCTTTGCACCCAAATTAAAGAAAATACATGGCAACGAACAGAACTTTTACAATGCTTAAGCCCGATGCAATCGAAAACGGGCACATGGGCAAAATCATCGACATGATCATCAATGCTGGTTTCAGCATCAAAGCAATGAAATACACGCAACTTTCTGAGGCGCAAGCGAAAGAATTTTACGCTGTACACGCTGAGCGTCCGTTTTACGGCGAACTCGTTGAGTACATGACCAGCGGCCCAATCGTTGCAGCTATCCTCGAAAAAGAAAACGCAGTTGCAGATTTCCGTGCACTTATCGGTGCTACAGACCCAGCTGAAGCAGCAGACGGTACCATCCGTAAGGCTTATGCAGAAAGCAAAGGACGCAATGCCGTTCACGGTTCTGACTCCGACGAAAACGCAGCAATTGAAGGTGTATTCCATTTTGCAGCGAACGAAATTTTCTAATTTCGTTTACCAACTTTAAATCAAAAGACCGCTCTGCGGTCTTTTTTTATGTACAGCCTCATGAGATTCACAGAAGCCACCGAGAAGCGCCGCACCTTCGGCATTATTTCTCACCCAGATGCCGGTAAAACAACCATGACCGAAAAACTTTTGCTTTTTGGTGGGGCCATACAAACCGCTGGTGCCGTCAAGAACAACAAAATCAAAAAATCGGCTACCTCTGACTTCATGGAAATCGAAAAGCAGCGCGGTATCTCAGTTGCTACTTCCGTGATGGCTTTTGCTTACAACGGCAAACAAATCAATATCCTCGACACACCCGGTCACAAAGACTTTGCCGAAGACACCTTTCGAACGCTTACCGCTGTGGATAGCGTTATTCTTGTCATCGACTGCGCCAATGGGGTAGAGGCACAAACTGCCCGCCTCATGGAGGTGTGTCGCATGCGCAAAACGCCCGTGATCATTTTTATCAATAAAATGGACCGCGACGGTAAAGAAGCTTTTGACTTACTCGATGAGCTCGAAGATAAATTGGACATCAAAGTGCGTCCGCTCACTTGGCCAATCGGCATGGGCGACCGCTTTCAGGGTGTGTACAACATTTACCAAAAAGGACTCAACCTTTTTGCTGCCAACAAAACAAAGATCTCAGAAGAAGTGGTCTCGATTTCCAATCTAGCAGACCCCACCTTAGATCAAATCATCGGCGAAAACCCGGCCAACGAACTCCGAGAAGAAATTGATACCGTAGAAGGCGTTTACGATCCTTTTGACCGCAATTCTTATTTGGCGGGCGATGTCGCACCTGTCTTTTTTGGTTCGGCTGTCAATAACTTCGGGGTGAAGGAATTACTCGATACCTTTTGCGAGATTTCTCCATCGCCACAAGGCCGAGAGAGCGATACCCGCATGGTGGAACCCGAAGACGACCGCTTTTCTGGTTTCGTTTTTAAAATCCATGCCAACCTCGATCCCAAACACCGCGACCGCATCGCCTTTTTGCGCATCGTTTCAGGCCGTTTTGAGCGCAACAAGTTTTACCACCACGTACGCCTCAACAAAGACATGAAATTCCCGAATCCAACGTCTTTCATGGCCCAAGACAAAAGCGTCATCGACGACGCCTACCCAGGCGATGTCATTGGGCTTTACGACACCGGTTCTTTCAAAATTGGCGACACCCTCACCACCGGTGAAAAAATGCTCTTTAAAGGCATTCCATCCTTTTCACCAGAAATATTCCAAGAGTTGGAGAACTTAGACCCGCTCAAGTCCAAGCAATTGGAGAAAGGGATTCGCCAGCTCATCGACGAAGGGGTTGCGCAGTTGTTTATTCAGCAACCGGGTAACCGCAAAATTGTTGGTACGGTTGGTCAGCTTCAGTTTGAGGTCATCAATTACCGCCTCATTCATGAATACGGTGCCAATTGCCGTTTTGTGCCGCGCAATTATTTCAAAGCTTGCTGGATCACCTCCACCAGCGCCGAGCAGTTGGCTAATTTCAAGCGCGCCAAAAGCAACTATTTAGCCTTAGATAAAGATGAAAATTTAGTTTTCTTGGCCGAAACGCCATTCCTTCTGCAAATGGCCGAACAAGACTACCCAGAACTTACTTTCCATCAGACATCAGCGTTTAAACTAGAAACGGAATAAATTATTGATGTATATCAAGTTGGTTTCAAGTCAATTTGAACTATTTTAGCTCAAAAAAAGAAATGACTTCGAAAATAGAACGCAGATCTTTTCTCACCAGACTTGGCCTAGGTTTGGGAGGTACGCTACTTTTCCCTTTTACCCAATGGGGAAAATCAAAAACCACTGAAATGCCAGCACTTATTCTTAAAACAAGACCCCTCGGTTTTCAATGGGAAACCCTCGACCCCTTTCTTTTCTGTGTGCACCACGAAGATTTCTTTCCAAAAGGAAATGCAGCACTCGGCCCCGACCCTAAAAACTTTGAGGGGCGCCACATGGGCCAAGATTTCATTGTCAAAGACGGTTTTCGCATGTACCATGGCGCTACCGTTCCTGGCTTTCCCGGGCATCCGCACCGTGGCTTCGAGACCATCACTGTCGTCAGAACAGGTTTGGTTGACCACGCAGATAGCATGGGCGCTGCCGGCCGCTACGGAAACGGCGATGTCCAATGGATGACCGCAGGTAAAGGCGTTCAGCACGCAGAAATGTTCCCTTTGCTCAACCAAGACAAAGACAATCCGCTAGAGCTCTTTCAAATTTGGCTCAACTTACCTAAGCGCAGCAAAATGGTGCAGCCACATTTCAAGATGCTTTGGGCAGAATCTGTACCTAAGTTCAGTGTAGCTTCAGCCACTGGTAAAGCAAATATCGAAGTCTTAGTGGGCCAGCTAGACGCACACAAGGCAGCGGCAACACCACCTAATTCTTGGGCTGCTGATGCCAACAACCACGTGGCTATTTATAATATTCAACTAGAGCCAGGCGCAACATTTGAGCTTCCTGCAACGGCCTCAGGTGTCAATCGCAGCATTTATTACTATGAGGGCAATGGGCTACAAATTGGTGGGCAAGCCATCTCGCATTACCACGCCGCTGACGTAGATGCTGCGCAGGTTTGCACTTTTAAAAATGGACCTGAAGCATCCAAAGTATTGGTGTTGCAAGGGCGCCCGATCAACGAGCCAGTTGTGCAACATGGCCCATTTGTCATGAACAGCAAAGAAGAAATCTACCAAGCTTTCCAAGACTATCAAACCACGCAATTCGGAGGTTGGCCTTGGCCGCGCTACGATCAAGTCCACGACGCCAAATTAGGCCGCTTTGCAAAGCATGCCGATGGCAGGATGGAAGAGCCAAAAGGTTAACTATAAGATTGCTTCCTGAAAACCGAAGGCGTAAGCTGTTTTTTCTTTAAAAAGACGCGGTTGAAATAACTCAAGGACTCAAATCCGCTGTCTTGGGCAATTTTACCTACGGTATCTTCAGTAGATAGCAATAAATGACAAGCTTCGTTAATGCGCAAATCATTTAAATAATCAGAAAAGGTGGTGCCAGTTGCCTTTTTGAAGAACTTGCAAAAGTTGCTTTCCGACATAAACACAAGATCTGCAACTTGTTTCAAAGTAATTTGATCGTGGAAATGATTTTGCAAATGTGCACACACTTTATTTACCCTCGTTTCAAATTGTTTGGTCATGATGCCGTGGTAATTTTCAGTGGTCAGCGGTCTAGATTTACCAATACTTAATTGATTGAGAATGGATAATAAAGACAAAATGCGCTCAAGTCCAGAAGTATTTGTTATGGTATACAGTTGTTCGGCAAGAAGTTGATCGGATTCAAAACATAGACCTCGATTTGAAAGTTCGAGTAATTTTTGAATAGATTGACCTTCATTCAGTTTTAAAAACGGTTCAATGAGTTCCTTTGAAAATTGAATAACCAGCGCTTCTGAGGGAGTGCCATCATCTAGCTTTCCACACCAAGTATGTGGCAAATTGCTGCCTAATAAGACCAGGTCTCCTTGTGAAAAATGCGCGTGAGAATTGCCTACAACTCGATAACCAGTACCTTTTAGAATATAGGTTAATTCATATTCGGGATGGTAATGCCATTTGAATTCAAAAGACGGAACGCGCAAATGTTTGGCGTAAAAACTCGCGTCTCCTATTTTGGATGGGATGTCTTCTAATTGTGCTTTCATGAGCTCTAATTAACTAAATTAAGCAATTATTACATGTAATTATTCAATATAGTATTATAAAACTATAAAATTGGACTATTGCGCGGCGAATTGATTTTTTATTTTTGAAGTACCAATTTTCACTTCATGCCGCAAGTTTTCGATACACCCTATTTGTTAACGCAAGAGCAAATTGCTTTTTATCAGCAAAATCAGTACATCAAACTCAAGCAAGTCTTCGATGCAGACACCGTTCATTATTTAAACAAGCTCATTTCAGCACAAGTGAGTCAAATGAATCAAGAACACACACCGCTTGAAGAGCGCAGCACTTATGGCAAAGCCTTTCTGCAACTCTTTAATTTATGGACCGAAAACCCGCTCGTCAAAGAATTGATTTTGAGTCAGCGCTTAGGTAAAATTGCTGCTGACTTAATGCAGGTCGATGGTGTACGCCTTTATCACGATCAAGCGCTATTCAAAGAAGGCGGCGGCGGCATAACGCCTTGGCATGCCGACCAGTACTATTGGCCCTTGGCAACAGATAAAACCGTGACG
>RDZL01000220.1 GCA_004295165.1 Flavobacteriia bacterium | reverse complement strand
CACAGTAGCAGGGCTATTTATCTCCAAGAAAAATGAAATCCCTGAAGTGGGAGATAAAATCACAATCAATGATCTTGAATTTGAGGTCCTAGATAAAGACGGCCCTCGGATAGATAAACTATTGATCAGCTTAAAGGTGAAGTAAGTAGTGGTCTCGCCAGGAATCGAACCTGGATCAAACGTTTAGGAAACGCTTATTCTATCCGTTGAACTACGAGACCAAATGTTGTATTTCTTGCCAAACTTGCGCAGCAGCTAAATCCCAATCGAAGGCTTTCACCCGTAGCTTACCCGCCTCGACTAATTGGGATTGCAAAACTACATCATTTTTCAGTTGGCGCATGCCATTTGCAATTGAATTGACATCAAATGGATCGACGTACAAGGCTGCAGGGCCAGCAATTTCGGGTAAGCAACTTTGATTGCCAGCAATAATTGGCGTATGTGTAGCCATCGCTTCAGCCAAAGGCATGCCGAATCCTTCAAAATAAGGAACGTAAACAAAAGCTGTTGCAGCGCCCATGATGGCAGCTAAGGCTTTTGTTTCAATATGTCCTTTGAAATGGATGCGCTTGGCAAGATGTGCTTCGATTTCAAATGATTGGTCTTTCCACATCGCGGCTCCTACAATAACGAGTTGAACGGTACTATCTGTTTGAGCAAACAGTTGAAACGCTCGAAGCAAGCGATGGATGTTTTTTCTTGGGTGCAGAGAGCCTACAAATAAAAAGTAAGGGTCATTGAAGCCTAATTGCTGCTGGATCAGGTCTTTTTCTTGATCAGAAATGGGTTTATATTGTGTATTGACCCCATTGTAAATGACGCTGATTTTTTCTGCAGGCGTATGGTAACTCGATACAATATCTTGTTTGGTTGTATTGGAAACGGTAACAATTTGAGTAGCTGCTTTTGCAAATCGCGGAAAGTATTTTTTATAATACCAAGCTACCCATTTAGGAAGGTCTTGTGGAAAATGTTCAAAATTGAGGTCGTGTATGGTGGCGAGCACTGGCGTTTGTATGCCGAGTGGAAACATGCCGTCAGGAGACCAAAAAACGTCAAGTTTGTCCTTGCAAATAGCGTTTTTCAAGCGCCACTGAAACCAAATAACGTATAAGAACGGATGTCTTGTAGGCGGAAAGAGCGCTTTGCAAATGACGTTGGGCCCAAAGCTAAATTGCGGATCTACCGGCCGATCGAAGTACAATATAAACGTGTGCTCAGGCTGATTTTCGGTGAGTCTTTTGACCAGTTCTAGGGTGTAATTGCCAAAACCTTCCAGTTTTTGACCAAGTAAAGATCTGGTATTGATTCCGATGCGCATCTTAGAATTGCAGGATATAATTGCTTGTTTTTTCGGCACCTATTGTAGTGGCAGCACCGTGTCCGCAATAAACAGTAGTTGACTCCGGAAATTGGAACATGACCTCGAATATGCTCTTTTTGAGTGTGGCTAAATCTCCTCCGGGCAGATCTACGCGCCCAAAACTTCCTTTAAAAAGCACATCGCCATTGATCAGAAAACCGCTATCATGGTAAAAAACGACATGACCCGGCGCATGACCCGGCGTATGGTAAACCGTAAACTTTAGCGCGCCAAAATCTAGAATTTGTTGGTCTGTTAGGGTGTGAGTTGGCGCTTCAATTTCTTTGTAATTTTCAAAACCATAAACGTGCGCATAGCTCTTAACGGACTCCCAAGTGAGTTGATCAGCAGTATGTAGATAAGTTGGTGCTTTGAAGCGGTCTTGACAAAATGAGGCACCTAAAATATGATCTATATGGGCGTGTGTGAAGAGAATAGCTTTGATGTCAAGGCCGTTTTCATTAATGTAACCAAAAAGTTGGGCTTCTTCTTCTCGGGTATAGCAACCCGGATCAAAAATAACGGCGTCTGTACCCGCTGAAACAACAAAGGTATTTTCTTGAAAGCCATTAAAGGTGAATGCTTGAATCTGAACTGACATGTCTCAAAGTTACAGCAAATCTGCTTTAGCGCAGCAAATTGACATGGCCCGTCAAGACTTCTTTTCTGTTTTGGTAGTCAGTATAGATGATTTTCCAGGTGTAGGTGCCATCTTGGCAAGGTCGGAAATTATAGCTGCCATCCCAGTAGTCTTTGAGGTCTGTGAATTCATAAATGAGCTCTCCCCAACGGTCGTAAATACTGACTTTGACTTCTAGGTAATTGCCCCCAACAACCCTGAAATACTGATTGAACATATCGCCGTCTGGCGTAAAGGTATTGGGTACATAAAAGAATGGGTCAAAGAATATGTTGACTTGGCTTTGAGCGGTACAGCCATTCTGATCGGTAAAATAAACAGAGTAGATGGCATTTTGATTTGGTGTAACAACCGTAGATTGGCAAGTAGGGCAGGAGACTTCATCTGGCGGCGACCACAAAAAGGCGCCTGGACCTGATGGATCTGCCGTGAGTTGAATGATGTCGCCTTGAACGGCAAAAATATCTGAACCAGCACTTACAAAGGCAGGCTGAAATAAACTTACCTGAACATAAGCGGAGTCTTGGCAACCTTGCGCATCGGTTCCAATGACCATGTAAGTTGTATTGAAAGGAGGCAATACGCTAACTTGTGCACCGTTGGCACTTGAACCATTAGCGCTCGGGCTCCATTCGTAATAGAGCGCGCCACTTGCCCAAAGATTTGCAGGTCTGCCTGGGCATACAATAGTGTCGTTTCCGGCAGTAATTTGGGCAGTTAGGATAGAGACCCAAACAGAGTCGGTTTCGGTTCCACAGCTATTTGTGACGTCTACGAAGTAATATTGGCCTTGCAAAGGGCTAATTTGAACGGTTTGGTTTGTTGCGCCGACAAGGTTGTTACTCGGATACCAAAAGTAGCTGGTACCGCCTGATGCCGTAAGGGGCATACTGCTGCCATAGCAAAGATTGACGCTGTCGATGAGTTGGGGTTGAGGCGGATTATTAAAGACCGTAATGCTGATGGAGTCTTGGGCCGTGCAGCCAATGCCTGAAGTAACCGTTGCAGTGTAGGTAATGTTGTTTTGCGGCGTTGCAATGACGTTAGCACCTGTGGTGGTATTTAGGAAGTTTCCTGGCGACCAATTGATGTTGCCGCTAGCCGTTGCACTGATGTTAACGCTTTCGCCAATACAGATGGTGGTATCGTTGGGTAAAGTAATACTTGGAATACTGACGTCAAGGGTAAGTGTTAAGGTGTCTGATCCACAAGAATCGGAAACGATAACAGAAAAAGTTGTGGTAGTGAAAATTGTTGCCGTTGGCGTCGGGCTGCTTGGGTCATCAAGGACGTTGGCCGGAGACCAAGCATAATTGCTTCCGCCAAACGCTTCTAATTGATAGGAATCGCCAGCACAAATGCTAGCTGTGGGCTGTATTGCACCCGCAGTGAATGCGCCAATGTTAACAGTAACAGTTACTGAATCTGGCGTAAAACAACCTGTAGAATCATATGCAACGAGCAATACGTCGTATACTCCTGGTGTGAGGTAGGCATGTATAGGCTCATAGGCATTGGAGGTGTTTCCGTCGCCAAAATCCCAGAAAAATGAGTTGGCATTTTGCGAGTTATTGTCAAAAAATACGCTCTGCGGTATGCAAATGAGTGGTGCAGGTTGTGCGGCAATGGCCTCAATTGTACTCAATTCAAATTTGAAACAGGCTAAGTTGCAATTGCTACTTTGATTGGTTGGCGACCAAGATCCTGGGGTGCTGGTAAAACCAAAATCATTGCCACCGCAAGCACCACACACTGCATGGTAGATGCGGCCTTGGTTGTCAAAGCGGGAGGTGCCGCCATCGACATGATTAGAGCTACTGCTCATGCTGCCCATAAAAGTAGCGTACTTGAGCGCACTTGCGTTTTGGTCGAGTACGGCGATATAGAAATTTGAGCCATTTGTATTGAGTTGGTAGGCATCTAGCGTTACTGGAAAGTTATTGGTGGTTGAAAAGGAGGCCTGTCCGTAAAGTTGATTAAGTTGGCCGCCCCAGCCCGCAAGGTAGATGTCGTAGCAGTCAGAAATGAGAAAGGCAGTTGGCGAGAGCTCGACGTGTCCGGTAGCGGCGCCAATCATGGTGGTCCAGTTGGTAACCGATAAATCTTGGGCATATTTGCGCAAAAACTGCCCAGAGTTGGCGTTGCCGTAGCACCCAGGTGTGATGGCCCAAGAAGATTCGGATTGGCCATAAACATAAACCGCATTGTCTATGTCTGTGCGCACAAAATATGTTTGATCGTATTCGGACTGCCCCATGTAGGTGCCTGATTGCAGCGCACCACTTGCCGCGTTGATCCGCAGTGCGTAACCATCGGCGCTACCTCCATTAAAGGTTAGGTCGTGACCGCCGGTAATAGCGAGAGAGTTTGAGGTGGTGCCACCTGCTACGTAGACACTTCCATTGCTGCCAACCGTAATGGAATTGCCAGATTCAACACCGCTACCACCAAAATAGGTGCTCCACATCAGTTGAGAGAGGCCTGCATTCATTTTGAAAATAACTGCGTCTTGGCTACCGTTTAATAAGCTTTGAAAACCGTTTTGGGTTGGAAAATTGGTTGAGGTGGTGGTGCTGGAAACATACACGTTTTGGTTGGCGTCTAAAACGATTTCTCCGCGGAATTGGTCGCCGTAGTTGTAGAACAAACTGGCAGAATTGAGCCCGTCTGTGCTGGTGCCGCCGACATAGGTTGAGGATAAAAGCGCGGTTCCGGATGGGTTAAAACGCGCTATATAGATGTCTGAACCATTGAATTCTAGGGAGTTTTGTAATTGATATGGACCGCCATTGAAGCTATTGTCATAGGATTGGCCAGCCATTGGGAAATTGGTAGAGGAGGTGACGCCATATATGTACAGCTCCCCATTTGGTGCACAGACAATACTATGCGGCGTTTCGTTGCCGGAGCCCCCGAGGTAGGTAGAGTAGAGCAGGGCCGATCCGCTTGCATTGAATTTGGTGATCCCGACATCCATTGGGAAAGAACCCGTACCGGAGTTGTAGCTGGCGTCAAAAGCACCTGTTGTGCTGGGGTAGCCCGATCCGAAAACGATACCGCCACCGAAGAGGTTTCCATTTACATCGGGCGTTGCTGTAAAGCCCCAGTTGTCTACGGGAGAACCCGTAAAGGTAGAGAAGGTCAGACTCGGATCGATATAAAGGGCTAAGCTAGGGTCGTAGCTGGCGTCTACTTGAAAAGAGACGATTTGATTGCTTATGACAAAACGAATTGGTACTTCTATTTTTTCTGTCGAGGAGAGCAAGTTCCAGGCTTTTGGAGCGCTGTAGGTAATTTCTCCAAATTGATGTGTGAGGTGTAGCATACCAGAAGCATCAAGGAAGAGGGAGTCGGCTCCGATGAGTTCAAAATCAAATTGATGGATATCTGCTTGTGGATCTAGTTGAAGATGAAAAGCAAATTGTTGTTTATCGACAAGGTAGTTGATGTCACCACCCTGAAAATAATCGCTAGCACTCAAGCGGCGAACGCCGTGCACGTTTGATTTCCATTTGCTTTGGTCTGCTCCTATAAAGTAATTGTGGTAGTGCGTACTCGAATCTTGAGCAGTAAAGGTGGCGTGCTGAGCATGTAAAAACCGATGTTTAATGGCATGATAAGCCGTGCCATCGTGATGATCGTGGGCTTCTTTCGTTTCGTGATTGTGAAAAGTGGCGTTGGACAAAAAATAAGTAAGTCCTTGGTCTTCTATGTAAAGTCTTCCAGAGGATAGTGGCAGGTTGTATAATATACGGTTGTCCCATTGCCCCTGATTAGGGTACATCCAGAGCTCTTGCGCAAAAGCAGTTTGTATAAAACCGAGCAAAAATAGGATTCTTAATAGGTACATGCGTCGAGTAAATTTAACACAAACGGGTGCAATCTCAAAATTATAAACTACCTAAAAGCGAGAAGGTTGCCAAAGTAGGTACAAAAAATTGCGTTTTGGCAGAAAATGCAGTTTATTTGTGTTCCAAATTACATCACATGAAACTGCTTACAACTCTCCTCATCCTCTTTTTGGTTTTTTTAAGCAATCAAAGCTATGCGCAAGACTACTCTCGCCTGAAGATTTTTGCCAATGAGTTGGAACTTAACAAACTCGCAAATTTGGGCGTAGCAATTGACCACGGCATCCACAAAGAGAGTGTCTTTTTCATCTCTGATTTTTCTAAAGAAGAGCGCCAAATCATGGACGCATATGATTTCACTTATGAAGTCTTGATCGAAGATGTGCAGGCCTATTATGTTCAAATTTTGGCGGAGCCAGCTTCAAAAGAATCAGGTGCCTTGAAGAACTTAAGTTGTTCAGGAACTGGTGGCACCGGTTCCGGTTTTAATCCAGCGGTCCCAACTCATTTCAATTTGGGAACAATGGGCGGCTACTTAAAGTATGAAGAAATGCTAGCAGAACTAGACGAAATGGTGGCCACCTATCCCAATTTGATCACTGCCAAAGCGCCTATATCTACCTTCTTGACTGCTCAAAACAGACCACTTTATCACGTGCGCATCTCAGATAATCCGAACATAGACGAAAGCGGTGAGCCCAAAGTATTGTACACAGCAATCCACCATGCGCGCGAACCAATGAGTTTGATGGAAACTATTTTCTTCATGTGGCATGTGCTCGAAAATTACGGCACCAATCCAGAAATCACGTATTTGGTCAATCACATGCAGCTTTATTTTGTGCCGTGTATCAACCCTGATGGCTACGTGTACAACCAAACCACCAACCCAAATGGGGGTGGCATGTGGCGCAAAAACCGTCGTTTGAATTCCGGTGGTTCTTACGGCGTGGACCTCAACCGCAACTACAGCTATGG
>RDZL01000129.1 GCA_004295165.1 Flavobacteriia bacterium | reverse complement strand
GGATTCATCTACCTTTTTCCCAATAAATTCATCGCCGAAATGATAGTGCCATTGCAGCACAGTATCGGTCCTGAATTGGAAAAGTGCGGGTTTGATTTGAGCCCTCAAACCAAATGATAGGAAGAGTAAAAATAAGATGCCGTATTTCATTTTGTATCGATGAATAAAACGCAATGAAAGTATATTTTGAATGGTATTCAGTTTATCAATACTTGATAAACACGTTTTTGGCTTCGGTGAAAAAGCGCAGGGCTTCCCAGCCGCCTTCGCGGCCCACACCCGATGCTTTGACGCCGCCAAATGGCGTGCGTAAATCGCGTACCAACCATGCATTTACCCAAACAATTCCGGCCTGAACTTGGTCAGCCACGCGGTGCGCACGCTTGAGGTCGGAGGTCCAGACGGTGGCGGCAAGCCCGTATTGGGTGGAGTTGGCCATGATGAGTACTTCTTCTTCGGTGTCAAATGGAGTGATGGTCACTACTGGCCCAAAGATTTCTTCTTGGTTGGTGCGGCAATTATAGTGCAAGCCTTCAATGATGGTGGGCTCAATATAATACCCTTTGGCATGTTCGCCGTCTAAAATTTTGCGTTTCCCGCCGCACAAAATAGTGCCGCCTTCTTCTTTGGCGAGTTCGATATAGCTGAGGATTTTCTCCATGTGAGGTTTGGATACCACTGCGCCCATTTTTGCCTCTGGGTCAGTGGGGAACGACACCTTGTTTTTGGCCATAGCGGCAACAAATGCTTCCTTGAATTGCTCGTAAATAGGCCTTTCGATAAAGATGCGCGAACCACACAAACAGATCTGGCCTTGGTTGGCAAAAGAGGAGCGAATGGTGGTGCTGAGTGCATCTTTGAAATCGCAGTCGGCAAAGATGATATTGGGGTTCTTACCGCCGAGTTCGAGTGATAATTTCTTGAACATTGGACCAGCTGTTTGCGCAATGTACTCGCCGGTTTTGGTGCCGCCAGTAAAAGAAATTGCTTTGATTTTTGGATGCTTCACAATGGCGTCGCCAACGCTGGGGCCAGTACCGTGCAAAATATTGAGCACGCCATCGGGCATTCCGGCGTCTTTGGCAATTTTGCCGAGCATGTAAGCGGTATAAGGGGTTACTTCAGATGGTTTGGCAACGACGCAATTGCCAGCTGCAAGGGCAGGCGCAATTTTCCAGGAGAAGAGGTAAAGTGGAAGGTTCCAAGGAGAAATACAGCCCACGACCCCAATTGGTTTTCGGGTTGTGTAGTTGAGGCCAACACCTTCCATATGATGCGATTCAGAGGCAAAATGCTCAATTGCTGTGGCAAAGAAATGAAAATTCGATACCGCTCTGGGGATATCGACATGTTGGGCTAGACTCAACGGTTTGCCGTTATCTTTGGATTCTGCCGCAACGAATGCCTCCATATTGGCTTCAATGCCTTCAGATAATTTGCGCAGTACAGCCGCTCGTCCTTCTATTCCCATGGTAGACCACACCGGGAAAGCCGCTTCGGCTGCCAAGACAGCTTGCTCGACGTCGTAGGCGTCAGAATCCGGGGTCAAAGAATATACTTGGCCAGTGGCTGGCTCGT
>RDZL01000219.1 GCA_004295165.1 Flavobacteriia bacterium | reverse complement strand
GGTGCTGTACCTTTTGGTGGTGAGCTCGCTCATTTCTTGGCTTACGTTGTCAAATAAAGCTTTCATAGAATAGGTTTAGTGGTGCTTAGCAATGATATATTTGGCGACTACTTCTCCAGAAACAATTGAAGGAGGAACGCCTGGGCCCGGTACGGTGAGTTGGCCAGTGTAAAATAGGTTTTTGATTTTTTTGTGCTGCATGCGCGGTTTGAGTATGGCTGTCTGCAACAAGGTGTTGGCCAAGCCATAAGCATTGCCCTTGAAAGCGTTGTAGTCGCTTTTGAAATCGGCGACACAAAAACTTCTTTTGTAAACAATATGATCCTTGATGTCGTTTCCGGTCAGTATTTTGAGTCGTTCAAGTAAAATTGAGAAATAATGTTCTCGGGTGGCTTCGTCGTCTTTTAGGTCGGGAGCCAACGGAATCAGAAAGAATAGGTTTTCTGAGCCTTCAGGCGCTACACTTGGGTCCGTCAGAGACGGAACGCTCATGTAAAACAAAGGTTTTGCGGGCCAGCTAGGGTCTTTATAGATGGTTTTGCCGTGTTCTTCTAGGGATTCGTCAAAGAAGAGGTTATGGTGCTCTAAATTGCTGAGTTTTTTATTGACACCCACATAAAACAAGAGGCTAGAAGGCGCCATAGTGCGTTTGTCCCAATAAGCATCGGAATAATTGGCGTTTTCTTTGAGGAGTTTTTGGTCGGTGTGGGCGTAGTCGGCGCCAGAAATCACGATATCTGCTTTGTGCAGTTGGCCATTGACCATTGTGCCGATGGCCTTGCCGTTTACAATCACGATGCGCTCGACGTTTGCCGATGTTTCAATCTGGACACCTTGTTCTTGTGCAATGCGAGCAAAAGCCTTGATGAATTCGTGCATGCCTTTCATAGGGTACCACGTGCCAAGTTGGATATCGGCGTAGTTCATTAAGGAGTACAGCGCAGGCGTTTCGTTGGGCATGGCGCCTAAAAACAATACTGGAAACTCGAGTAAGGATAATATTTTGGGATGCTTGAAATACTTGCGAATGAAGCTCGAGAAGGAAGAAAAGAGGTGCATCTTGAAAAGTCCTCCGAGCACGCGGCTGTCAAAAAACTCTGTTAAACTGAGGCTTGGCTTGTAGACGAGGTCTTCCATACCTACTTTGTATTTATAGGCGGCATCTTTCAAGAAAGCTTGGAGTTGGCGTGCGCTACCGGTCTCTAAAGATTCAAACCATTCTTCTAGCTTCGGCATTTCTGCCGGCACGTTGGTGTAGGACTGGTCAGGCCAATACACACGATAAGATGGGTCTAGTCGCTTGAGCTCGTAGAAATCAGAAGTAGTGTAGCCAAATTGCTGGTAAAATTTTTCGAATACGTCGGGCATCCAGTACCAAGACGGGCCCATGTCAAAAACAAAACCCTGTGTTTCAAACTGACGGGCTCTGCCGCCGATGGTAGGGTTTTTCTCGAAAATTTGAACGTCATAGCCTGCTTTTGCAAGAAATGAAGCGGTGGATAGGCTCGAAATACCCGAGCCAATTACGTGTACTTTTTTTGTCATAAATTAATTTGCCGAAAATGCGAATTCCGGTAATGCTTCCATCAGCTTTTTTCTGGCGATGAAAATCCGGCTTTTCACTGTTCCGATTGGAATACCGAGTTTGTCTGCGATCTCTTTGTATTTGAACCCTTCAAAATGCATTTCAAAAGGTGTTTGATACTCCTCTCCTAATAAGTTGATTTGTCTGTTGATGTCTTTTACACCAATCTTTTCGATTGCGCTGTCTTCGTGGCTATGGATGTTCCCGACCAAGAAAACTTCTTTGCTGTGATCGAAGATGGCACCCGATTTTACTCTTCTGCGGTACTGATTAATGAACAAGTTACGCATAATTGTGAAAACCCAAGCCTTAAAGTTGGTTTGTGGTGTATAATAATTGCGGTAGGTAATTGCTTTGAGCATGGTCTCTTGGGTCAAATCCCTTGCGTCTTCTCGGTTTCTGGTAAAAGACAAGGCAAAAGACTGCAGGTTGTTTTCTAGACCAATTAAAGCTTCATTGAATTCGATTGTTGACATGGCGTTTAGTTTTGTTTAACAATTACGAGTTAAAGTTAAACATAATTTGTTTAACTAAACAAGAAAAAGTTTAAACAAAACAATAAATTTTTTCTATTTGTCTTATAGAAAGTATCTATTTCACATTATCCAACATCACCTTCACCATCGCTTTCGTGTCAAATTGTGCTTTCCAACCCCAATCATTTGTAGCAGCGCTGTCGTCAATAGAATTGGGCCAGCTGTCTGCGATGGCCTGGCGGAAATCGGGCTCGTAAGCTATTTTGAAATCAGGTTGTAGTGCTTGTATTTCTGAAGCGAGCTCGGCAGGTGTAAAGCTGCAACCGGCCAAATTGTAGGCCGAGCGGATTTTAATTTGTTCAGCTGGTGCTTCCATGAGTTCGATGGTACCGCGGATGGCGTCGTCCATGAACATCATAGGTAGTTTGGTCTCGGCACTTAAAAAACAAGTGAATTTACCTTCTGCCTTGGCTTTGTAAAAGATATCTACTGCGTAGTCGGTGGTGCCTCCGCCCGGTAAGCTTTTATATGAGATCAGGCCAGGGTAGCGGATGCTGCGCACATCGACGCCAAATTTGTTGTGGTAGTATTCGCACCAGCGTTCGCCCGCTTGTTTGGAGATGCCATAAACGGTGGTGGGTTCCATGACGGTGTGTTGCGGTGTTTGGTCTGCTGGGGTTGTTGGGCCAAAGACAGCAATAGAACTCGGCCAGAAGATTTTTTTGAGGTGTCCTTCCTTGGCTAAGTCAAGTATGGTAAAGAGCCCCTCCATATTGAGTTTCCAGGCGAAGTCCGGATTTTTTTCAGCGGTAGCGGAGAGCAGTGCAGCAAGTAAGTAGACTTCAGTAATTTCTTGTTCAATGATAAAAGAGCGGACATTTTCTTTTTGAAGGGCATCGAGTTGAATGTAAGGGCCATTTTGTAAGATGGCAGGGCATTCTTCACGGAGGTCTGCGGCAACAACTGTTTGATTTCCGTATTTTGAACGGAGTGCTAAAACGAGTTCGGTTCCAATCTGACCACAAGAACCGAGTACCAATATTTTTGACATAGTGTTGATTTGATGTATAGACAAAAATACGAAAACTGACCAAAATCATTTCTTGGAATCGCGTATTGGTTTAGTTTTGTGCTTATAAAACTATAAAACATGTCTTTTTACCACAAGCTCGGCCAAATTCCGCACAAACGACACACAGTTTTTCGCCAACCCGATGGCTCCATATACCACGAGCAACTCTTTGGAACGATTGGTTTTGACGGAATGTCGGCTTTGTTGTATCATATCCAGCCGCCAACGGTTGTTAAATCAATAGGTGCCCAGACGAATATCGCGCCAGAAATCGGTATTGAAAAAAATATGCTGATGCGCAGTTTCAGGGGCTTTGACCTCAAGCCAGCTGCCGATTATATTGAAAGCAGGGTTCCGGTTTTGGTCAATTCTGATGTCTACCTCGAACTCGCTGCGCCTTCAGAGAGCATGAAAGACTACTTCTACAAGAACGCAGATGCCGATGAAATCATTTTTATCCATAAAGGTTCGGGCAAGTTGCGCACCCAAATGGGCAACATCGATTTTGCTTACGGCGACTACCTCGTGATTCCGCGCGGCATGATCTACCAATTGCAATTCAATGACGAAAACAACCGCTTGTTTATCATTCAGTCTTTTCACCCGGTCTATACACCAAAGCGCTACCGCAACTGGTTTGGTCAGCTTTTAGAGCACTCTCCATATTGTGAGCGCGATATCCGCCCACCGCACGAACTCGAAACGCACAATGAAGAAGGTGATTTTCTGATCCGCATCAAAAAACAAGATGTGCTCTACGATTACACTTACGCGCACCATCCTTTTAATGTAGTAGGTTGGGATGGCTATAACTATCCGTATGCTTTCTCCATCCACGACTTTGAACCCATCACCGGCCGCGTGCACCAACCACCACCAGTGCACCAAACATTTGAGACCGCTGCTTTTGTGGTGTGTTCTTTTGTACCGCGCCTTTACGATTACCATCCAGATTCCATTCCGGCACCTTACAACCATTCCAATATCGATTCCGATGAGGTCTTGTATTATGTCGACGGCGATTTCATGAGCCGCAACAACATTGAAAAAGGACAAATCACCTTGCATCCGGCGGGCATCCCACACGGTCCACATCCGGGGGCTTACGAGCGCAGCATCGGTAAAACAGAAACCGAAGAATTAGCCGTTATGGTCGATACCTTCAAACCGCTCTCACTCACAAAGCGCGGTTTAGAGATGGAATTGCAAGACTACATGTTCTCTTGGCAGCACTAAATCGCTTTTAATCCCTAATTTTGACCTAAATTCAACAAAATGGCAGAGATCAAAAACCTTCAAGATATCCAAAATACAGACTACAGTCTAGAGAAAATATTTCACGATGCCGAAGATTTCCTTCCGCTTTTAGGCACAGACTACGTAGAGCTATACGTGGGCAATGCCAAGCAAAGCGCACATTATTATAAAACAGCTTTTGGTTTTCAGTCAGAAGCTTATGCTGGCCTCGAAACTGGGGTCAAAGACCGCGTTTCTTATGTGCTCAAGCAAGATAAAATCCGTTTGGTACTCACTACACCTTTGACAGAAGGCGGCGAACTCAATGCGCACATCGACAAACATGGCGACGGCGTTAAAGTTGTTGCACTTTGGGTAGAAGATGCCACCAAAGCATTTGAAGAAACCACCAAAAGAGGCGCCAAGCCATACATGGAACCAACCCGTGAAGAAGACGAAAACGGTTGGGTCGTGCGCTCAGGTATTTACACTTATGGCGAGACCGTTCATATTTTTGTGGAGCGCCATAGCTATAACGGCATTTTCTTGCCAGGATATAAAAAATGGGAGTCCCATTACAACCCGGCGCCGGTAGGCCTCAAATTCATCGACCACATGGTGGGCAACGTAGGCTGGAATGAAATGAACGACTGGGTGGAGTTTTACGGAAAAGTCATGGGCTTTGCCCAAATTGTCTCTTTCGATGACAACGACATTTCTACCGATTACACCGCCCTGATGTCTAAAGTGATGTCTAACGGTAACGGCCGTATCAAATTCCCAATCAACGAACCAGCAGAGGGCAAGAAAAAATCACAAATCGAAGAATACATCGACTTCTACAATGGTCCGGGCGTGCAACATATTGCAGTTGCCACAAACAATATCGTAGAAACTGTTTCTGCCATGCGCGACCGCGGCGTAGAGTTTTTGTATGTTCCCGAAACGTATTACGAAGATTTATTGGAGCGCGTGGGTCAGATAGACGAAGATGTCGAGCTTTTGAAGTCGCATGGCATCCTTATTGACCGCGACGACGAAGGTTATTTGCTGCAGTTGTTTACCAAACCAGTAGTAGATCGCCCCACTATGTTCTTTGAAATCATTCAACGAAAAGGTGCACAATCTTTTGGTAAGGGCAATTTCAAGGCTTTGTTCGAAGCTATTGAGCGCGAGCAAGAGAACCGCGGCACGCTTTAATTTTCAAATGAATTGATTCAAAAAAGGGGCTCCTACTGGAGCCCCTTTTTTTATGGTGTATGTTTCAACTACAATTGTTGAAGCAGCGCTTCGAATTCTTGGTAAATTCCGTTTTGTTTGTCGTCGTTATATGCTTTCTGAATGGCCTCTACAATTTCTGAAATTTCGGTCACGCCGTCGGCCTTCAAGCGGTTCATTACTTCTTGAATGACGGCAGGGCGAGGGCCCCAAGTAAATACTTCTGCTCCTTTTTCATCGAGACAAATCAATTTCGGAATCGCTCTGCCACCATTAGTGAGGTAAGCGTCCATTACCGTTAGGTGTTCGTCGCGCAAAATGTACAGTGTTTGTATGCCACTCACAGCCAAGGCTAATTTTTCAATAACCGGCACACACTGCGCGGCATCTCCGCACCAAGGTTCTGTAAGTACCCACCATGTCCAGTTCTTAACTTTTGCTTGCAGTAATTCTTGCAACGCAGCAGGAACTTCTACCGTTTTGTTCAGGCGCTTCATGCGTTGCTGATTCAGTTTGGTGTAGTGCACATATGGTGCGCTCTGATTGGGCCCACTTGTGCGGCCTTCTGCCACAAGTTGTTCTGTAAGCTGCATATAGCCATTGTAGTCCATGGCTTGCGCCAAGAGTTCAGGAGTAAAGAGTTCGTGTGAATGCATTTGTAGAGAAGTGTTGCGTAAATACGCTGCAAAGGTAGGTATAGCATATTTGCAAAATTCAAAAAGCACGTTTTAAAATATCAAGAAGATTTTGTATATTTGCACCCACCAAAAATGGAGGTTGTAGCTCAGTTGGTTAGAGCGTCGGATTGTGGTTCCGAAGGTCGCGGGTTCGAGACCCGTCTTCCTCCCAAACAAAAAGCCAGTAGTTTTACTGGCTTTTTTCGTTTATAAACATTTCAAAGTTTTTTGACACAACGCCATTAATTGCTCAGGCATCTGTTGCTTGTTCCACGGATGAGTGGCACCAAAAACATGGTCAGCTCCGGCTATTTCCATTACTGCTGCCCCCGAAACTCCGGCCAATTCATATGCTTCTGTGAGCGGTACTGAAAGGTCTTCGTCGCCATGAAAAACATATAGCTTTTCTGAAAGAATTTGTGCGGCCTTGAGGATGTCCAGTTTTTCACGATTGGCTAAGAAATCGGTATACAAACCATATTGTTGAGGTAAATTTTGATTGGTTCGGCCATTTTTTATAAATCTAGTTCCTGTTTTTTCCCAATCGAGCAGTTCAGCCCCTGTCGGAAAGCGTCGGGCGATATCACAAATGCCGGCCCAAGTACAGACCTTTCCAAG
>RDZL01000218.1 GCA_004295165.1 Flavobacteriia bacterium | reverse complement strand
ATACAAAGCCAACAAAGACGTGAGCGACAACTACTACGACCAACGCAATTCTGTTTATTCCAAAGATGCATCGTTAGAAAGACGCATTGAAATCATAGAACTACGCACCGAACCATTCACACCACGATGAACCAAAAACAGCGCATCCATTTTCTAGATTTCAGTCGCAGCGTAGCGATCCTCATGATGCTGCAAGGACACTTCATCTCCATGACACTAGAAAGTTACCCTGCTTTCATGGCTGAGGTGAGGTTGCACGGTTCTTCGGGCAGTGCTTGGTTCAGCACTTGGGGCTTTTTTAGGGGGCTCACCGCGCCATTATTTTTCACTATTTCAGGAACTGTTTTCACTTATTTGCTGCACAAAGAATGGCAAAAAGGCCATGCGCCGTTTTTCAAGCTCATGCGCGTCAAGAAAGGTATCCGCCGAGCGTTCAGTCTTTTGCTCATTGGTTATTTACTGCAGCTCAACCTCAAATACCTTAAATACTATTTTGCTGGGCATTTCAATCCTCATTTTTTAGGTTTTCATATCCTACAATGTATTGGAGTGGGCCTTTTACTTTTGCTCTTGATGAGTGCGCTGCTATACAAAATCAGACAATTGAGCTGGATTTTTTACCTGCTTTTGGCTCTGCTCATCTTTGGTTTTACCCCACTTGTGCGCCTTCAGCCAGGATATTTTCCGGCGGGCATTCCACCTATTGTCCAAAATATGATACAAGGGCCCGATACTGGCTTTTCGATTTTTCCTTGGATTGGCTTTGTATTTTTAGGCGCTGGTTTTGGCCACTACCTCAGTATCCACGGCACCGGATTCAAGAACAAAAATGTTTACCGCTACCTCATTGGAATGGGCTTAGGTTTCTATTTAGTCGGCTGGATCATGACGTTTATTTACAATGGTGATTTCACTCATTTTCACTATAAATACCTCTGGGCTTTTGACCGCGCATTTTTTGTGGCTTTATTGCTGATCTTCTTTACTTATATAAGCGGGTTTGAACGCTTGCGCCATCGCTACTTTATGGCCGTCGGACAAGAAACCTTTGCGATCTATGTATGGCACGCCATTATTCTATACGGCGCAATTACAGGCTACAGCTTGCGCAGCTTTTTAGAAAACAAACTGACTGCACTCGAGGCCGTTTTGGGTGCCCTTATCTTCTTAGCTTTCTTTATTGCTTTGGTTCAGGTTCTTGAGCCGATTCGTCATTTCTTTCGTAACTTTCGCACGTTTTTTATCTCAAATGGGAAACCAAGTAAGCCTCAATAAACCCAAAACACGCCTCTATTTCATCGATATTGCGCGCACCATAGCCATCTTATTAATGTTGGAAGGACATTTTGTCCACGATTCATTATCACCTGAGTGGGTCAATGAATCTTATCCTGCATACCATACCTGGAAATTCATCCGTGGCTTTACTTCTCCTACATTTTTAACAGTAACTGGCCTTATTTTTACTTACCTCCTACTTGGAAACGAACAGCAGTCGTTTTGGCAGAATATGCGCGTGCGCAAAGGATTCAAACGCGTCTTTGAACTGCTTTTTTGGGGCTACCTACTACAGTTTTATGCCTTTCATGTCTTGCAATGTATAGCGATCGGTATTTTGACAATCATTCTGCTCTACGGATTATTTCGATTGATAAAAGTCATCCCGCTATGGGTATATTACTTTCTAGCTGGGACTTTACTATTTTACTCCCAATTGTTTTTTGGCTCCTTGGGCGAGCACTATTGGCCCGAAAATGCGCCCACTTTTGTTCAAAACATGTTCCATGGTCCGCATTCTGAATTTCCAATTACGCCAAGAATGGGCTACACCATGTACGGCGCCATGCTAGGTGTGTTGCTCTACCACTACAAAAACTATGTCAAGTCATTACCCGTCATCATTGGGACTTTTAGTGCTGGTTTACTTATTTTCTTTGGAATCAAACCCTTTCTAATTTGGCTTCAAAGCATGCCTGGCCTTCAGGATATTACTTTCTATCAAATGGATTGGCTCTTAGATAAATTCGGAATGGTATTGGTCATTCTCTCTTTATTACTTGGTTTAGAAACCTATGTGCTTCAAATCAAAAAGGATAATTTATTTCTGAAAATTGGGCAAAACACACTGAGTATTTTTATCATCCACATGATGTTGCTCTATGGAAGCGTGATCAGAATTGGATTCAATGATTTTCTCCATGAAAAACTAGGCCCCTACGAAGTAATCCCGTACACATTAGGCTTCTGGCTGATCTTTATCGTTTACGTCTATTATATTGATGTGATACGCGCAAAGCTTCACTTTATTTTGTGGCCTATGAAAAAGTACAGTAGCCAGTTATTTGGCATCAAGGTACAGGAAAAATAAGCCCGGACATTTTTTGATTAAACGGTTATTTTTCTTTTCAAGAGGCGCTCGCCACAAGCATCTTGCACCTTGATTTTGATTTCATAAATTCCTGGCTTGCCATATACATGGCGCGTTTTAAAAGACTTTTCTGACATGCCGTCACCGAAATCCCAGGTAACACTTGAGGCATTCGGATAATTAGCACTCAAATGAACCACCTTTTTGTCTTCTGCTGTCAATTTGATGTCGAGTTCAACAGTATTCTGATTGATTTTATAGCGGCTCTTGTTCATGAGGACCTGAACACCTGCTATTTCCTGAATGATCTCAGCTTGTTTAGGATCTAGTTTGGCTGTGAAACTCAAGTTTGGCTCCGTTTTAAAAAGTGCTGAATAAAAACAAGATGCTGCTAAATAGGAGCCGGCAAGCGAAGGGTGTTGTTTGTCTTCTTGATAGAGTTGAATCTGAGGATGGTTTGTTTTTACGGTTTCCCAAACTTTACCGACAGGTACAATAGATAAATTGAGTTGCTCGCTCACATATAAGTAGCCCTCGTGGATGCGGTCAGACATCGTTTGATAACTCCAGTCGATGCCTAGTGAATCGTCTTTGAAACCACCATCATAGCCCCAAGTCTGGAACAACAAAACATTCGTACAGCTATTGTTGGCATAAATTGAATCTAAGAGCTGTTTGACATAAGGAAGGCTCTGAGAGTCTATTGTTGCGCGATCTTGTGCTAATTCGCGGCTAAAACCCTGCAAAACGACATAATCCCATTTAGTTGAGTTGATGTTTTTGTATAATTCGGGTCTTTTGGAATGCATTTGAAAAGTATGGCTGGATTTGGCATCCATCAAAACCTCTAGTTTGACCCCCTTGCTATCTGCCATTTGCTCAAAAAGCTTAGGCATGTTGTTGTAGTGGGTATAAGAGTTGCCTACAAATAAAACACGCATGGGCTGTGCAAAGGCCATTCCCACAAATAGAAAGCACGATAATAAAGCTAGTATTTTCATCTGGTTTTTATTGATGAGTTCGCTCAAACAAAAGTCTTGCCAAAGCTGCTAACTCAGTTGGGTCGGCAGCTATCTTAGGCTTGCTAAAATTGATGTCGTCAACTTGTTGGAGCGGAATAAGGTGGATGTGTGCATGCGGAACCTCAAGGCCAATCACACTCAGGCCGATGCGCTTACAAGGTACGTAAGAGCGAAGCGTTCCGGCTACTTGTTTGGCAAAAAGCCAAAAGCGTTGATAGCTTTCGTCGTCAATATCAAAAATATAATCGGTTTCTAACTTTGGAATGACAAGCGTGTGGCCCTTTGCCAAAGGCATGATGTCAAGAAAAGCTAAGAATTCGTCGTTCTCTGCCACTTTGTGGCAAGGAATCTCACCTGCTATGATCTTAGAAAATAAACTCGCCACTATCTAGAAATAGAAACAATTTCAAAATGAATGATACCGCCCGGTGTTTGAATTTCGGCGATATCGCCAACTTTCTTCCCTAACAGACCTTTTCCGATTGGTGACTCAATGGAGATCTTACGCGACTTAAGATCTGCCTCATTTTCTGCAACGAGGGTGTATTCTATTTCCATTCCATTACTCGGGTTTTTAATCAAAACCTTTGAAAGGATAAACACCTTGCTGTTGTCCATGTGAGATTCATCAATGAGACGCGCATTGGAAACTATTGCTTCCATTTTGGAAATCTTCATTTCTAAAATGCCCTGTGCTTCTTTAGCGGCATCGTACTCTGCATTTTCGGATAAATCGCCCTTGTCTCTAGCTTCGGCAATTTGTTCAGATATAGCAGGGCGTTGTACTGTTTTCAGGTGATGGAGTTCATCTTTGATTTTTTGTAAGCCTTCTGCTGTGTAGTAACTGATATTTGACATGGTCATCGATTTATGGAAACAAACAAGAGAGCCCTATAAGAGCTCTCTTGCACCTAACAAAGTTAGAAAATTATTTTAAGCTAATGGTAGCTCCGATTGTATGAATGGTACCAAATACACCAGCAAAGCGTGCAGCGTACTCTAGACCTAATGCATTTTGATTTTCGCCAACAAGTGCATCAATTGAGAAACCAGCAGAAGGGCCGCTAAAAGCACTCGATTTGGTTTCTTCGTTGAACATACCGTCTTCATAGCAGAATCCTGCTCTGAGATTGAAGGCCATGTTGTCTTTGGCTACACCGTAATCAAAACCAATTCGAAATTGATCTTTCATAAAAGAGTTGGCCGTAAAGCCGAGCGCCATGTTGAGTTTGTTGCTCTCATTGAAGATGAAATCATAAGAAGCACCAATACCTAAAAGAGATGGCAATTCAAAAGTGGCAGAACGTTGCTCAAGTGAAGCGTTGTAACCTGTAGTAACGTATGTTACTTGTTGTGCCAAACCATCACCTTTGTAGCGCATGACCGGCCCAACATTTTTAAGGGTAATACCAAACTTTAGTTGGTCTTGCTCTCCAGATACATAGCGAATACCTGCATCAATGGCAATTCCGTTAGCTTTAAGGTTTGAAATGCTTTCGGAAATCACCTTGAAATTGACTCCACCATAAATAGAAGAAGAAAACTCTTTTGCATATCCAACACTAAAAACATTGAAACGCGGTGAAAAGAAACCAATGTTACCTTCTGGGTTCGCCACAGTTGTAATTGGAATATCACCATAATTCATTGCTTGCACACTTACAGAGAAAACCTCAGAATCTGAGATGCGCTGAGCAATACCCGCACCGTTCAATGAGATACCCGCGTTACCCATCCAATTTGAATAGTTGTACTTGAGTTGTGTTTTATCAGTAAATGCCAAACCTGCGATGTTCATGTAGGTTGCTTCAAGGCCATTGCTGTTTGCGTAAGAAGCATCGCCAATTGCAGAAGATCTAGCCCAAGGGTTGATCAACAATTGTGAAGCTCCGGCAGAACCTACGCGGTCTTCGTTACCTGCCTGTGCAGTTAGCGAAGCCACTAGACCTGCGCTAAATACGAGTTGTTTGAATGTCATTTTCATAGCTTTCGAACTAATCTATCATTAAATACCTTGTAAATCCGCCTGACGCATGCCGCCAAAGAATTTCAAGACGCGTTCACCAACATTTGGTACATCTACATGAATGAGGTAAATACCACCTGCAACCGGAATAGACTTATAGTTGGTTAAATCCCAATCAATATAAGTTTGGGGACTGTCTTTTTTGAAAGTTCTGACCAATTTACCGTTTGCCGTGTAGATACGAACTGTACAAACTTCTGGAAGGTTGACGATTTTCACTTTAGTGTCCAAACGTGTACGCTCGTACTCAGAGAAAGCGTAGTATGGGTTTGGTACCACATTGATCATGGCCAATGCTTCTTTAAGCATGTCTTGCGAACCAACTTTCGTAGCGATGTCTTCCATAGGCCAACCGTACATGGGCTTGCCTGCGTTTTCGCCAGAGCCTACAAAGTTTTTGTATTCTTTATTGACGCGCAAACGGATGGTTACATCTGTAGACAACAACTCTTGGTCTGGTGCAAGCATTGGGTAAGCAACCCAAGTAAGTGAACCATAAAGCTCGCGCTTCGCTGAAGAGCTGTTACCCTCTACCTCGAGGTATTTGGTGTAAGCATGGTTGCCCGCGTTGTTTTCTGCGTCTGCAGGGATATAAGCAGGGAAGTTATAGCCAGAGCTGAAGCCGTTGGTACTGGATTGGTTGTAGCTGAATACGTAAACTGGATGCATACCACCCATAAGCGGTGTACCTACGTTGCTCACCAAACGATCAGTTGGGTTCCAGATCATATCGGCGCCGTTTTCACCACCTAGGAAAGAGTTTTCTCCGAAGGCCATGTACAAGCGTGCACCAGATTCGATATCAACAGCGTAGCCTGGGAACCAACCCATACCTGTTCCGGTACCGTCAGGATTGCCATTTTTGTCAACGCTAGGGCTCTTGCGCAGCGCTCCTGGTGCAGCTCCGCCAACATTAAGTGCGGTATTGCGACCAAGTTCGACGATTGGACAGCGTGTCCAGAGGCTCTTATCAGAAGTAAGCACGATGTTTACACTTGGCAAGAAGGAAATAGAAGCATTGAGCTTGCTAGAACCAGAGAAGGTACCAAAGTAGGCCATTGGCATGTAGTCGGCTTGGTAACCCACCAAACGATGTGGCGCTACAATTCCTTCTAAAACGCGCTCATAGCCTTGTGTTGGATCTGCTCCTACTTCATCTGGATAGTTACAAGGGTTGAGGTAAGTTGGACCATCAGGTAAACACTCGTAACCTGAGGCGTTCACGTCTGTCTCAGGTGTGTAATCACCAGAACGCACCCAGTTGGTAGGGAAGAACGCATCGTTGTCTTTGACTCCTGTAAGCCAACGCTTAGATGAATCTGCAAAATCGATGCTCGCATCTATCATTCCAGCATACTTAGAAGCCAAGTTGCCAATACCAGTGTATTTAGTTTGGAAGATTTGTACCGAAACACCCCACTGCGGAATGATCTGCTCATTGTTAGAGGCAATTGTGCGCTCTGAACTTACAGAATCTATAGG
>RDZL01000217.1 GCA_004295165.1 Flavobacteriia bacterium | reverse complement strand
TACCTCAAATACCGAAATCCGAACCCGGCACTCCGTAAACAAGACGATCAAGCGCTTTTTGCTGCCGTCATTCCAGATTTTTTCAAGCGCTATTACTTCTATGAAAAATCTTATGCCCAGCAACTAGATCCTGCATTTGCCAAAAGCCCATGGTTCAAATGCATAGACCACGGCTTTGTACACCTCCAGCAAGACAGCTCGAGTTTAGTCATCTTTGATTTTCAAGAAAATTCAAACCCGATTCAAACCCTCAACGAATTTTTCAGAAAAGAAGAACTCAATACCGAAAGTGCAACTTACAACAACTTGCAATTTTCAAGCATCATTAGCGACTCCAAAACAACTTGGCATTTAGCAACTTATGGTCAGTTTGGTTTGGCAAGCCCTAGTAAAACACTTTTGGATCAAGCGCTCGCCTCTGCCACGCTCGGGCAAACACTTTCTCAGGACGAGACCCAGACCAAACGCTTCTTTGCCAATATGCCAAGTAAGGTGAGTGCACGTTGGGTAGACGCCAACCAAAAGAAAACGGTTACGCTGCTCGGTCGGCAAATTATCGAAACGAGTTACCAAAAACTCAATGCACAAACCCTAGAGCAACAAGACAAAATTAGAGACTACTTTGTCATGAACCCTGGCTTCCGGATCTTGCAATTTGCAGCCTTTGCGGAACGTGGCAACGTGATTGCCTTGACAGAAAATCATCAATTGGTTGGCTACATCAACGGTTTGCGCAAATGGGAAAAGGACCTGAGTCAGGATGTCGTCGAACTCTATCAAATCAGTGGCTACGCCCAACTCGTTTGTGTTCAATTTGAACACGAAGCCCAATTGTTTGACAAAACAGGGCGCTTGGTATATCGCCTCACACACGATGCAGGCACCCGCATTCAGGTGCTCGACAACAAAGGCAAAAAAGAATTCATTTGCGCCGGCAGTTCAAATAATGTGCAATTATATTCCGAAACCGGAGGCTTGATCAAGCAATTTAGTTTGGGCAGCAAGGTGCGTCAGCTGCATAGTTATAAGCAAAGCGGAAAAGCATATGTAAGTATATTAACGGACAACCAACATCAAATTATCGATATCACAAAACGCAAAGCAGCCATGAAGCAAAATGCGGATTCCACCTACGTTTTGGTTGGAAATACAAGCGCTGCATTTGCCGTCAAAATCGAGAAAACCACAGCAACTGTACTTTCTTTGAATGGGCAAAAACAATTTGAGGTGCCTAGTCGCGTTGAATGTGTCGGATCGTATATGCAAGCAGCAAACCAAATAATTATCTTTAAACGCAACCGCAGTCTTTATGCCTTCAATGCAAAAGGGCAGCGTGTTTGGGAAAAAACGCTAGATGCCGTAGAAATCTCGGATGTTTCGAGCTTCTATGGTCCTAACAACCAAAGTATTTTAAGTGCAATTGATGCCGTAGGCAACCAAATCTACCTTCTAGACGACTTAGGTCGAGACCTGGACACCGATAAGCGTCATGGCCAACAAGAAGTACAGCTGAGTTCTTTTGGGAACAACGCCTATTCAATTACCACATTTTTAGGAACTTATATCATTCAATACAACAAACAATGAGAAAATTAACCTGGTCATTTTTAATATTGCTCACCAGCTTACAGGTACAAGCGCAGGCATATTTGGGCGTAAGCACCAGTAATTACGCTGGCGCGATGGGCAATTTAGTCAATCCTGCATCTTTTGTAGACGGACGCTACAAAATGGACCTAGCCTTGCCGGCTTTGAACCTATTTACCTATCAAAATTTTGGTTACTTTTCTGCAGATGCCATGCGCGCCGAACAAGGCAATGGTGGCTATTGGTGGGCCAAATCTTTGACAGACACCGCCGTACTCAACGCTTGGGCTTATCCGTCATCAACATTTATTGACCGCCTTATTGTACACAATTACAACGCAGGCTCGAATGGCGTTTTAGGTGCCAATATCAATTTCAGACTCGACTTATTTAATTTGGCTTTCCATATTGGCGAAAAACGATCATTAGGCCTATATGCCAATTTGCGCTCCATAACCAACGTAGACAACATGGATCCTAAATTGGCAGTTTTGTCTGAAGAAGGCTTGGAGTATCCGGCCCTATGGAACATGCAACTCAACGAAGAACTTGTCAATGTCAACCACCTCACTTGGAGTGAAATCGGCTTCAATTACAGCCAAGTGCTCATCGACAACAAAGAACATTTCTTAAAAATTGGCATCAGCCCAAAAATCTTACTCGGCTTTGCAAGCGCATATGTGCATACCAAAGATTTTAGCTACAACCTCATCAACGAAGATACCTCACAATACCTGGCTGGTACATTTGATTATGGCTATTCCAAAGAAGTTGGCGATTTCATATCTGCTGGCGTGAACGGCCAAATTGATCAAAATAATATTGCTAGCTACCTCAAACCGGGCTCAATTGGCTTCGGACTCGATTTAGGAGCAGTATACGAATGGCGACCAAATTACGCTAAATACAAATACGATATGGACGGCAAAACCGACCTCTGGATGCGCAATGAAAACAAATACAAAGCGCGCGTAGGCTTTTCGATGCTAGATATGGGTGGCATGAAATTTACCAAAGGAGGCTTGAGCCGCAACTTCGTTGTGAATTCCAGTTCACTTTTTGACTTGCACCGCTTTGAGAGTTCAAGCGACCTCGAAACCTTTGATATGGTCATCGACTCCCTGATCAATGAGTCCACTGCTGCGGGCAATTCCGAATGGGTGGCGCTACAAGACCCCGCGCAAACATTTCTCATGCGTACACCAACTGCAATGAGTTTACAACTGGACTACCACATTTGGAGCTACTTTTATGTGAACGCAACTGCGATGTTGAACATGATCCCTAAAAACAAGGACACCAAAGTCAATGTAGCTAGCCAATTCTCCCTGACTCCAAGCTTTGACAGTCCTTACTTTGGACTCTACTTCCCGATTGCCTACAACAAATACAGTGGCTTGCGTACCGGATTGGCAACGCGCATCGGCCCAGTTATTTTAGGTATGAACGACATGCACTTGCTGCGCGCAAAAGGTGAAATCAGCGGCGTTGATTTTTATGCCGGATTGCGCTTACCTATTTTGTATCACCGCGTCAAGGACAAAGACAAAGACAAAGTCTCTGACAAAATGGACGAGTGTAAAAATGTACCGGGCACCTGGGCCTTCTTGGGCTGCCCAGACACCGACGGCGATGGCATTCCAGATTCAGAGGATGACTGCGTTACGGTTGCTGGCCTCAAAGAATTCAAAGGCTGCCCAGATACCGACGGCGACAAAATCATTGACTCAGAAGATGCCTGCCCAACTGTGGCCGGCCTCAAAGAATTCAAAGGCTGCCCAGACACCGACGGCGACAAAATCATTGACTCAGAAGATGCCTGCCCAACTGTGGCAGGTGTTGCAGCCTTGAAAGGTTGTCCTGATAAAGATGGCGATGGCATTACAGATGCCGAAGATGTTTGCCCTGAAAATGCTGGTCCGAAAGAAAATCAGGGCTGCCCAGACCAAGACAACGACGGCCTCTTTGATTATGTAGACAACTGCCCAACGGTAGCAGGTCCGAAAGAAAACCAAGGTTGCCCTTGGCCAGACACCGATGCAGACGGCTTGCTCGACAAAGACGACGACTGCCCGAACCTTGCTGGTCCTAAGGCCAACAAAGGCTGCCCTTACAAAGACTCCGATGCCGATGGCTTGCTCGACAAAGACGACGACTGCCCGAACACACCGGGTCCGAAAACAAACAAGGGCTGCCCAGTTATTGAGCAAGCGGTCATTGAAGTGCTCAAAACTGCCTTTGACAACCTCGAGTTTGAATCGGGCAAAGACATCATCTTTGAGAGCTCTAAACCTTCTCTCAACGAGCTTGCAGCAGTTCTCAAGAAGAAAACAACTTGGAAACTTGAAATTGCAGGTCATACCGATAACGTCGGCGACGACAACGGCAACTTGGTACTCTCCAAAAAACGTGCGGAGGCGCTCAAAGCGTATCTGATCAGTCAAGGAGTAGAAGAAGCGCGTTTGCTGACGCTTTACTTCGGTGAAACCAAGCCTATCGCTACCAACGATACGCCAGAAGGTCGTCAGAAAAACCGACGCGTCGAGATGAAAATCGTTTTTGAATAAACAACAAAATATCAAATCTGAAAAGGGAGGCCCAAAAGCCTCCCTTTTGTATTTCAGCACATTGGGCTCCAATGTTAAGCCCATGTTAACAAAAAGGCGCAGCTTATTAATGCTTTATTAATCTTTGATTAATGTAATCGTCAAGATACAAATTGACCTTTGCACTATTATTTAAAGCTAACAAATGAAGTATTTTACACTTGCCCTCACCCTATTACTAGTCGGATTATTTTCAAGCACTGCTACTGCACAAACAGGCGCTATAGCTGGCACTGTTAAAGATGACAACAACAACCCCGTTAAGGAATTTACTGTTCGTTTAAATATTGCCAATAAAGCAACTGTCGATTTCGAAAAAGGCACTTTTCTTTTCAGTGCACTCGCCGCCGGAACCTATACTGTAGAAATCAAAGCTCCGGGTTTTGAAACTTTTAAATCAGAAAACATCGTTGTAACTGAAGGCCAGACCGCAAATACACAAGCTGTTCTCAAAACAAAGTCTCAAACCACCGGAGATGTCCGCGTGGAGCGCAAATCAGACAAGAACAAAGGTGACATGGAGGTGACCAAAATGCAAATCAATCAAGCAGGGGTTGTCGACGGCATCAATAAAAATGCATTCATCAAGACCCCAGACTCTCGCGTATCACAGGTATTCAAACGCGTGAGTGGCGCAAGTGTACAAGACAATAAATTTGTTGTCGTTCGCGGACTCTCTGACCGCTATAACTTTGCGCTCATTAACGGTGCGCCGCTACCAAGTACAGAAAGTGACCGCAAAGCCTTTTCTTTCGATATTTTCCCATCCAATATGCTCGAGAATCTTTTCATCATGAAAAGTGCAACCCCTGAACTACCAGGAGAATTTGCCGGTGGTGTCATCGATATCAAAACAGTTGAACCTAGATCAGAAAAATTTCAAAATATTCAAATCGGGATGGGCTATAACACCATCAGCACCCTAAAAGATTTCAAAACCTATAACGGAGGAGCTACTGATATCACAGGCTTTGGCACCAATGCAAGAAGCATTCCCGATGGATTGCCAAGCACTGCTGAATTTGCCTCATTAACCGCGCAGCAAAAAGCTGACCTTGCTAAATTGATTCCTTCCAATTGGTCTACATCTCGTGGAACTGCTTTGCCAAACGGTAGTTTACAATATAGTGTGGGTAATAAAATCAAACTTCAAGACAAAAAAAGCATGTCCTATGTATTTGCCTACTCTTATAGCAACGCCAACAATTTTAGCTTAGTGACACGCCGTGAGTTTGAAGAACAAGCTACAGGTGTAGTCACCAAAAATGAACTCAAAGATTCTGCCTACACCAAATCTATTCTCAATACAGGATTGCTCAATTTGAAATTTGACTTGGGTAAAAAAACAGAATTGCAACTCAAGACTTTGTATTCCGTTTCATCTGACGACAAAGTAAACACCCGTCAAGGTAAACGAGACATGGACATCGAATCTATGTACAACGAGCGTTCTACCAACATCTGGTACACCCAAAATAACTTGCTTACCACACAATTATTAGGAAAACACGATTTCAAAGACGACTGGAAATTCAACTGGACAGTTGGTTACAGCAATGTGAAGCGCGACATCCCATTTTTACGTCGTATGGTTTATCAGCAAGTAGATACCACTTTACCTTACTTCGCCGTCATTCAGAACAACGATATTTCTACACTCGGTGCAGGAAATATGTTCTGGTCTACCATGAATGAAAATATCGCAAGCGCACGCTATGACCTCAGCAAGCAAGTTGGTGGAGACGACTCCAAAAACTACCTCAAATTTGGAGGCTTCCATCAGTACAGAGGCCGTGACTTCGCAGCGCGCAACCTCGGCTTTTCAAAATACGACCCAGCAGGATCTTCTAGTTTCAATAGCAGTTTAGTCTTGCTACCTGAAGATCAGATTTTTACCACTGAAAACCTGGGCTTAATGCCCGACGGACAAGGTGGCTTCAAGTTAGAAGAAGGAACAAATGTCGACGACAGCTACGATGCATCTTCTTTACTCAACGCTGCTTACGCCATGATAGACACAAAGTCGTTCAGCAAACTTCGCGTGGCGGGTGGGGTGCGCGCAGAGGCTTACCAACAAAAGTTTCATTACATTGAGTTTGGTTCAAATGCAGATAAATATCTAGATACCACCGTTATTGATCTTTTGCCTTCGCTTAACTTAACTTACAAATTTACTACGCGCTTTCAGTGGAGAGCAAGTGCTGCACGTACGGTAAGCCGTCCGGAGTTCCGTGAACTTGCGCCGTTTACCTTTTATAACTTCCTCAATGACAACTTAGCGTCTGGAAATCCACAACTCAAGCGCGCCACCATCAATAACTACGATACCCGCTTGGAATATTTCCCAGGGAAAGGTCAGGTGATCAGTGTTTCTGGTTTTTACAAAACCTTCGAGAATCCGATTGAATTATTGCTCAGAACCGGAACATCCGGAACCCCTGAATTATATTTCAATAACATTTCAAAGGCTACAAGCTACGGTGCCGAACTTGAGTACCGCATGAATTTAGGCTGGATGAATCGTACAGATTCCAATTCTGTTTTCTCTAGAACTACATTCTATACCAATGCTTCTTTGATCCGCTCAGCTGCTGACCTCAGCGCTTTTGCAGGCCTCGAAGAATATCCAGGGTCAACAAGACCACTACAGGGTCAGTCTCCGTACATCTTGAATGTAGGTCTCTTCTACGAAAGTCAAAAAGACCTTGTTGTGAATTTCTCATACAACTATGTTGGGCAGCGCATTGCTATTGCGGGCAGCATCCAAGAACCAAGTGTTTGGGAAAACGGCCGCCA